>JAQXFF010000143.1 GCA_029250425.1 Candidatus Thalassarchaeaceae archaeon
CCAATGCAATCGCATCTGATGGAAAGAGCAATTGGCTTGAGGGTGCAATGCTGCTTGGTACCTATGCGATAATGGCGATTGCATTCTTGCTTATTCAGGATGTGCCGCCACTATGAAACGTGTTATCTTACTCATCATCAGTGGGATTTGTGCAATACTCATGATTGGTGGAATGATCGGATATACCTATGATGATTCGATCGAAAACGTACCTGTCCCCATCACGGGAACAGCAGTTGGCTTCTCAGATGCCCCACTCACAGAGAGTGCCATCCCATCGGCATTGATCAGTCCTGAATTGACGATTAATTGGGAAGCTGATGTCTGGGTTGGGTTGGTGAATGAAGAAGAATACAAGCGATGCTCCCCCAGTGATGGAATTTCCACTACATGTGGTCCCACAACGACTGAATTTGCTGCCGGAGGACCGAATTCACAAGATGCGAAGACGTTCACATTCGATATCGGCGATGATGTGTATTATCCAGTCGACGGGCAGTCCTTTGGTGGAGCTGAATCTAGTGTCGATTTGAGTTACAGTGTCAAAGTCACTCTGGCATGGCCCGTCATCCTCTTCCTCGGTGCTCTAGGAACCGGATTACAAGTTCTTGGATATCGCCTGCGTTAGGTAAAATGTGGTGTGGAAATGGCGGGGGTTCGCATTGCAGTCACCGGCACCCCTGGCGTGGGTAAAACCACTTTTTGTGCAACTTCAAAATTCCAAACCATCACCGTAGAAGAAATTGCAATTTCACATGATTGCTATGGGGAAATTGAAGAGGACGGTGCGGCCCCAATCGATTTGGATAAATTATCCTCAACAATGGTGTGGCCAGATCATGATTTACTTCTTGTAGATGGGCACTTATCACACCTACTCCCAATCGATGCAATTATCCTCATCCGTTGCCATCCATCTACTTTGAGAGAGCGCTTGTCAAAACGTGATTACTCACAAGAGAAAATTGAGGAAAATGTGGAGTGTGAATTCATTGGGATAATCGCTTCAGAGTGTCTAGAGGGTCCATGTCTTGAATTGGATTCCGCGATTGGAATTGAGGCCATGATTGCCTCCGCAGAGCGTTGGATAACAGATGGTTTCAAACCCCGTCGACCAAACGAAGGGATTGATTGGATTAGTCAAATCCATGGAGATGATTGAATGGCGTTTGAGAAAGCGAGAACTTGGCATACCAAACTCCTGAAACCATTTGTCGATCGGATGTCGAATGTAGACCCGGCCACACTGACGTGGATTAGTGTGTTTTTTGCTGCTGGTGCTTGCTATCTTCTCGCTACAGCAAGTCGTGATTCGGACGGTGGATGGAAGTTGGTTGGAGCCTTCGCACTGTTGTTCGTCGCTGCAGAATTGGATGCGCTGGATGGTGCTGTTGCCAGGGCCTATGACAAGGTGTCAAAATACGGTGATTGGCTGGATCATACAATCGATCGATTGGTTGATTTGAGTTTGTTAATTGCAATTGGAATCAACACTGCTTGGATTTCGGTTCATTGGCTGGGTTGGGCTGCCGCCACCATGACTTTGCTCGGTTCATACATGGGTACACAAGCGCAATCTGTGGGCCTCGGCCGCAATTACGGCGGCTTTAGTCGGGCTGATCGGCTTGTAACCACCTTTGTAGGCATCTTTTTGGGTGCTATAATGGCATTTCAAGGCATTTCTGATATTGAAATTCCCGATGTGATTTCAAATCTTGTTGGCTTAAGCCAAATCAATGCACTGAGCGCTGTTTTGATAATTTCATTGATTGGCGGAATATGGACATTTTTGACCCGTGCATCCTCATCTCGGAAAGAACTTCTTGATGGCGAATAGATTCAACTAATCCAACCCGCCTATAGGCGGGTTTGAAGCCGTCAGACTCAAATGGGCCACAAAGGCAGGCCGAAGTCGAGGCGAAGCCATGCGTAAGACGAATTCTCGTGTACCGATGCTATTGATAGCCCTGCTGCTAGGATCCCTGATGACTTGGGTGCCACCTGTTTCTGCATCCGGAGAATCCAGCGATGATGCTGAATTGCAAGCCCAAAATATTGGGGCATTTTTTGACAGTGTTACCGAAACAACAACTGTGCAGTGGAGCAGTATTACCACAGAAAACTATCCATTGATGCTGCAAATGCAAGAGTCTCGATATCTTGTATATCGACATAATGCACCATTGAATGCCTCTGTTGTCAGTAATCTGAATCCTTGGGCAAATGTCTCAATGTGTAATTCGGTCAACCCCGGAGATTGTTCAGGAATGATGTTTACTGAAACATATCCACTTCCAGCTGGAACAAATGGTACCTATTACTACGCCATTGTGACGTATTTCGAAAATAATGACGATGGGGATTCGACAAATAATTACGAATATTCCCTCGATGGTACAACTTACTCGCCATCCCATGTGGGCAACTTCATCCACGGAGAAGCCAATGTATCAGAAGGTGTGTCTGAACTCACCAACGAAATCACTGCACCGTTCTTCGTCCAAGCCAATTTTATTCCAATGATTGGAGCCTTTGGCGAAGGGGCCACCGATATCAGTTGGGTCAACCTCAACACCATCGTTCCTGACAGTTTGCCAGAAGTTGGCGAATCAGCCTATCAAATCTCAGTTTACCGCCACCTTGACCTGGCACAGAGAGAAACTTGGGGAGGGATTTTCAAAGAACAAATCGCCCTGCTAAATGCTGGAGATACTACGTTTCGATACATGCTTCCTGCCGAAACTGATCTTGACGTCTACTACTCTGTGACTTACATGTACATGGGCTACGAAGATGTTCGTTTCTTGGGAACCAACACACTTGCAAACTACATTCACGAAGACAATGTTGCTCCTGAATCGGTCCAAGGGGTCACGGCTTCATTTACTGCTGAACCATCAGGTGGAACTGGAAACACAACCATTTCATGGACGGATATAGAAACTGAAACAAGTGAAACATATCACATCTGGCGCTCGGGTTCACCGATTAATGATACAACAGCTGCTGGTGTTGAAATGATTGGAACGGCCGGTAATGGAGATGAATTCTATCGCCACGAAGTTG
>JAQXFF010000081.1 GCA_029250425.1 Candidatus Thalassarchaeaceae archaeon
AAAGAACATTCACTCTATAGAACCCATTGCTGAAAGCAGATACCTCGCCTGAGAAATATCCCTTATCATCTGCTGTTACTGTCAGAGGAAGGTCGGATGGGACTTCAAGTTCAATGGTGTAGGAATTCGCCGGTGGAGCCAAATCAGCGGATGCATATCGAACATGCCCACTGATCTTCAATCTTGCATTAAGTGCGACATGATCGTCCTCTGAAAGCGGTGTGTTCAATGGGTCATCAGCCAAGGAGATCGAGAAATCAGACAATTGTATGTTGGAGTCCAATGTCCAGAATATACCTGTGTAGAGTGTTTGAGGCCCTGAAGAATCTGTCAGTTCCATTGAAATCTCGTTGGTAGCGGAAGATGGATTGAACACTGGAGTGAATGAGAATGAGAGATTTAGATGGATTTCCTCGCCTTGGCTTGTAAGCATATATTCTAGAATCTGCACCTCAGGGTCGTTCGAGGAGAAGCCATTGACATCTGTCCATGTCAGTTCAGTGTTTGAGCCAAGGTCGACGACAATCTCCTCAATGTCGCCCAGTTCATTGGGATCGTTCAGTGTGATGTTCAACCAAGTCGAATGGGAGGATACGAGGGTGTCTGCGCCGTGATATTGTAAGGTGGCGCCAGTGAAAGAGGTCGGGCTTGGTACCAATGAAATGTAATTCGCCAAGTCTTGTCCGAATCCTGGGCCACTGCCGAGATCGTTGCCTGCGATATCATGGCCTTCGATGAAGAGAGAGACTCGCTGGCCCTGTGCATTGGTTGTATCGTCGTATGTCGCATGATAAAACTCGGAATCGCCCTGCCTCTGCAACGGTCCACTCGCATATTCCGTGATTGAAGGGGTGCCATCGCCATCATCGTGTGCTGATTCAATCCACCAGCGAAGGCGAAGGGACCCATCATCAATCCCAATGGAATCTGCAATTGAGACATTGAACAATTGTTGTGAATCTGGAATGATGCGGTCGCCAGACGGGGTGTTCAATAGCACCCCGGGATCGGTTGCATCGATATTGAACAGGCGCTCAGCATCACCTTCAGGTGTAGAGTCGAATGGGCCTGCAATTTTTGCACTGACGGTGAAGCCGTCGTAGTAATTACCATCCGGCGCAACCGAGTTGATGGTGAAAGTTCCACTCAAGTCCGTGGTTGAATTTCCACTGACATTCTCAAGTTCGACTCGCACGTCCCCTGGTTGTGGACTGCTGGATTCGTCGAGGAAATGCACCACACCTGTCGCGCGAAGCAAATCGCCTCCAGCGACCCATTCATCTTCGAATACCTCTGGCCCACCATCGCTGGGAGCGGTGTCATCCCACAGATGGAAATCCACAATCTCCAGTCGCCTCTCATGATTGGTAGTCTCTGTGGAGAGCCGGTCGGTATGCAGATTGTCTGTGGTCGTGACTTGGCCCAGCCATGCGACATTCTGCTCTTCGGGCCAGTTCCAGTCCACTTCGAGGTTCCACTCCATCAACCCTGTATCGGCATTCAAAGGTTGCCAGTTACCTGTAACATTGGCAACGAATCCATTGTCGTCATTGATCCAGCTGCTTGCATTGTCGAATGAGTAGACCAGAACCGGTGGATTGGAAACACCAGTGATTTGAGGCGTCATTGCCAGCCAAGATAAGTTCGAAAGACCCTGATATGACGTGACCTGGATTCCAATCACTTCCGTATTCCCATTGGGGACCAATGTTACCGTGGGTAACATCATCGAACCTACAGAGGGTGGGCGTTCTCCCAGATTGAGGTTCAGATTACTGAGTTCCACAATACCAGCACTGCCGCTCGTGACATTGATTGGGATGGTGACGTTGCCCGTCGGGTCAGGGGTGGTTCCACCCAGATGCTGATTGATCTCAGACGTCAGGGTACCATCAGCCACTGTCGGTTGCCAATCATACTCGATATCGATGTTTCCGAGAACAAGCGTGGCATTTCCTGTAACTCCAAGCGGGATGTCAACGAAATCATTGCCCCAAGCATCTGTGAATGTTGGGGTCGAATTGGCCAAAAGAGCGTTGAGGGTGGAAGAGAAGTCGGGCGTGGTTGTCCCATTGCTGAGATTACCAGCATGGCTCCACTCAGAATTGCCATCATTACCAACATCAAGTCCCCCTGTGACATCATCCGTACCTTCGAATACAATGGTCAATCGAGGGCCGTGTGTTGAATTTTCACTAGATGGAATCGACAAACGTGACCCGTCAGGTTTGCTGGTGGACTCATCCCCAACTAGCAACAACCCTTGATTCGAAATGGTCCCATTGACCCATCCCTGAATCAGATTGGTCAACCCAGATGAATTGAACTCCATCCAAGTCTGTTCCAAATTGGCCGGGCTATTCGTCACATTGACAATCGCACCGCTACGGTCCGTGGCGCCAGATGCACCCGAAGAGGCCCAAGCGTAGTCGGTTCCCGTCACATTGTCGATTGCATTGTTCCATGACACGCCCGGACCTTGTTGTACCGGAGATCCAGACTCCATGCCTTCGACCCAGTCCTTCAGTAACGGATGCACTCTGTAGGTGTGCTGAATCGTATTGGCCTGACCTGTATTGGCGTTATTCACGCCATCCTCAATCCAGAATGAAAGATTGGCATCCAATACGGTCACAGCTGGAAGTTGGGTTAAATTGAACCAAAAAACTGAGCGGTAGACATTCCAATTCGCCCACTCAGTCTTGCCTACCCAAATGAGAGAAGAATTGCCATAGTTACAGTCTTGATGGGTGGAATTGCCCCATGAACTGACTTTGCGCATTGACGCATCCTCAACATCATTCCCGCTGAGAACCAATTCACTAAGCGTGGAGATATCCAAGGATGCTGAACTCACAGTTGCGTTCAGTGGCAATCGAATCGAATAGGTTGAATTGGAACCAGTAGAGAGGTTGACGCCAGCGGAATGCCAGCCATTCGAGAATTCATCGATATGGCCAAAAGAACCGTTTCCTAAACCCCCAAAGGCCCATTCGAGGTCTCCATCATTGCCGACATCAACACCGATGGTGGTCGGACGATCTCCAGCTGCACCTTGCCAACCTCTGACATCAAGTGAGGCGGTGCTGACAACCGAGTTTGCCCCGAGTAACAAGTTCGTACTGGCATCATAGCCACTATTTGCAAATGTAATATTGACAGATTGTGGGAATCCATTGTTTCCAAAATGGGTCACCTGTTCACCATTCACGGTAGCGAACAAGCCTGGGGCGGAAAATATCGAGGCAAGGAAGAGGAACGAAAGCAGGAATGCCGAACGGGCAGGTGCTTTCCTTGTCATGGTTGGGGATAGAAGTGGAGAGGTTAAGGATTCCCTTGAATCGTTCCTTCGTCCTTTAGGACGACTCTAGAATTGAGGATGTACCAAAACGAAATGTAGCCGGGTGGACAAAACCATCACCTAATGCGGTTCGAACGATGTCCAAATAGCCTTCAGCTTGACCGGGTTCTCGAATACCCCCTGATAGTTTGAGGCCTCGCGCCTTGCCATTATTTTCATGACTCCATGCTGCCAATAGTTCAGCCAATACTCTGGCTACCAAGGGTGTACAAGCTCCGCGTTTCCCTGTACAAGTTTTGATGAAATCCGCACCAAATTCTAGGGCCAATTTTGCGCCCAATTCCACATAGGATAAATCCAATTCTGGCGTCTCCAAAATCACCTTCAAAATCTTGTCACCACAGGCTTGTCGCATCTGAGCCAAATCGGTGGCTACTTTGTTGCGATTACCCTCCATCAGTGCATCGAAATCCAAGACGATGTCGATCTCATCTGCACCGTCTTCAATGGCCTGTTTCACCTCTGAAATTCTCTCATGTAATGGACCATCTCCATTGGGAAAACCACCAGCAGCACATGCGATGTTTCCAGTATACTTCGAACGAGCCTCAACTACGTGTTCAGGCAACACACAAATGGCTGCAAAATGATGATTGGATGCATCCTCAATGAAGGCTTCAAGATCGCCATCAGGGTCAAGCATCGTGAAGTCACACAGTGGCAACAGTCTATTCGACACACAATCGCCTCTCGTATCCCAGCGATAGTCTTTGCACAATGAGACACCGATTTACTCAAATCCAGAAGCGTCATTCGCGATTTGGTGAGATTGTGTCAGAACGAGGGGGTCTTGAACGCGCCGTCGCCGAATGCCTTGGGTGGGAAGTGCTCCCAAACCATCAACGAATAGATGAACTGACATGCAAAAGCCCGGATGGTTCGATGATTGCACTTCGGTTCGATTGGTCATCTACTGAAACTGGGAACCATTACCTTGAGGTTGAAAGCCGCGAGAATCGAGAGAGTTCTTGGAAACCTTCTGGATTCGGATTGGCGCAAAAAAAAGCGCAATACTGGGCTGTTGTAAACGGAAAAGATGTATTTGTGGCAGACACCAGTAAGTTGGCTCGACTTCTGAAAAAGCAACGGCGAGAACTGGACGATCACGTCTCACGAAGAAATTTAGATCATCGCGATAAGCGATTGTATGCAAGAGGATACTTACTCCCTCTAAAGGAACTAGAAACGTGCTGCTCAGTCATTTGCCCCAGCCCTGTGAAGGCCCCTGAAAATTGAACTTGAACTTCCACAGCCCTCAAAGACCGACGACAGCAGCAGCGAATTGTGACAGATCGAATCCACAATTTCGGTGCGGGCCCGGCCGTATTGCCTCTATCCGTTGTTGAGGCGGTCGGTGATGCACTGCCCAACCTAATGGATTCTGGATTTGGGCTGTGTGAAATCAGTCATCGGAGTGATACCTTTCAAAGTGTGGTCGACAGTGCGATGGCACGTGTGCGCAGAGTGCTTTCAGTACCCGATGATTACACGGTTTTATTCCTCCAAGGCGGTGCATCTCTACAATTCTATATGACTGCCCTCAATATTCTGAACGAGAATGAAAAAGCAGACTACCTCGTCACTGGTGGATGGGCTCAAAAGGCGCTCAAAGAAGCTGCCCGAGTGGGTGATGCAAGCGCCATTTGGGAAGATTCAGAAAATGGATTCAAATCAGTGCCTACCGACGACGATTACGCTGTCCGAGAAGATGCTGTATACGTACACTATACCTCGAATAATACACTCTATGGTACTCAATTCCACCACCTTCCAAACTGTGATGGGAAACCTCGAATTCTCGATGCCAGTTCGGATATTGCAGGTGTTCCGATTGATGTCAGCGCACACGAGATCATCTACGCAGGTGCGCAGAAGAATTTGGGGCCTAGTGGAGTGACACTCGTCATTCTCTCACCATGGGCAATGGAGCGATGTGGAGATGATATTCCAACAATGCTAGATTACAATGTTCATGCATCCAAAGGATCTCTATTCAACACCCCGAATACATTCGGAATTTTCGTGTTGGATCAAGTATTCAAGTGGTTAGAAGACAATGGGGGCTTGGAAGGTTCAATTGCACGCAACCAAGCCAAAGCGAACCTTCTGTATCAGGAACTGGATCGTACTGATTTCTGGGTCCCTCACGCTGAAATGAATTCTCGATCGGTGATGAATGTCACTTGGCGACTTTCAAACCCTGACCTTGAAGCCGTATTCTTGGAAGAAGCGACAGCTGCTGGAATGGGTGGCCTCAAAGGACATCGAAGTGTGGGCGGAATCCGAGCCAGTTTGTACAATGGATGCCCGTTAGAAAGTGTTGTCGCATTGGTAGGGTTCATGCAGGAATTTGAGGCCCGACATGCCTGAATCTTGCTTTTAGATAACGAAGGCATGAAGTGAGTGAAGTTTGGCCCCCAATCATGGTGGTCATCGGCATTGCGATGTTACAGGGTGCCCGCCATGCCCATATCGAGGCAATTCAGCGAGCGGCCAATGAATTGTCAATTGAAGTCGAAATCATTGAATTACGAACGATAAAAGATCTGCAACAACAGAATATTGAGGCCCTAATGCTTCCAGGTGGGGAGAGCACTGTCATGCGTTTGCGTGGTAATGATGAAACCAGTCAACTCCTCCCTGCCTTGTTCGCATGGATGCGTGAAAATGAATCGCGCCCGGTTCTGGCAACATGTGCTGGAGCCATCCTTTTGGCTGACCCACAAGATGGGGGAGAACCTTTGGTCGAGGCTGAAATAGACCGCAATGCATTCGGTGGTCAAGCAGATTCGTTTGAATCATCTTTGGATTGTGGGTTTCCAGGCATCTTCATCCGAGCCCCGCGCTTCGGTGAAGTTCGTGACGAAATTGAATGTACACTCTCAGGTGAGGTCGTCGGAGTTCGTCGAGGGAATCGAATCGCACTCACATTCCATCCCGAGCTCAGCGGAGATTCCCGTTATCACCGAATGTTACTGGAGGCTTGCGCATGATTGAATTGCCATCCATCGACGAAGCCGAAGGGTGTATTCAATGTCAAATGGGCAGCAAACTTGTGCTGTTCGTCACCGGCCACTGCCACTGGATGTGCGATTATTGCCCACTATCTGAAAATCGGCGAGAAATTGATTTCATGTATGCCAATGAACGCAGAGTGGACATCGATGATTGGTCAGTGGTTCTTGAAGAAGGACGGGCCATGAATGCCACGGGTACAGGCATTACTGGCGGCGATCCGATGATGGCTGCAGAACGCAGTATGGAAGCCTGTAGGCAATTGAAGAATGAATTCGGCCCCTCACACCACATCAATTTGGTGTTGAAATTAAAGGAGATATTACTTATAAAGGATCAGATGCACATAAAG
>JAQXFF010000090.1 GCA_029250425.1 Candidatus Thalassarchaeaceae archaeon
CATCCATGCAACTGTTCCTGAACCTTCTCGGCCTTCAAAGAGATCTGCTCCAGGCCCCAATGCCTTCTCCATGAAGAAATCTGCCATATCCCGTATGAGTTCCTGAAACACTGGGATACCTCGGTTAACAAGGGCCCAAACCAACAAGAATGCTGCCCATAATGTGACAATATCAACTAGTAACATGCATCACACCTCCTAATCCTCTAGGGCCTCCCCCATGACGGTAGCAACCATCATTCCAAACCCTGCTATAATACCAATTAAGAAAATCCAAATTCCACTATTCGCCAACCCACCAAACAATGAGACTACATCACCGAATGCTGGTATTTCTGAACCTGGGAACAATACACCATGAAGAATAAGCAAAGCAATTGCTACAACGATACTGACAGCAAGAATGACTCTAGCCATTGGTGGTTCATCGTCGCCAAGCGTGACATCTGGTAGATTTGAATCAACTGTCATTTCTGAAACTCACCTGATTTGCCCTTTGGGCAAGCCGTCCACCAGCAGAGCGCTCATAAGCGTTCGGCGGACCAATGGACCCCCAAAGGGGGTCCGGGACTTAAGGCGAGAGAAGCGCTTCAACAGGATTGAGGCGTCGGTCAAGACCGCTGCCAAGTGGGAGGGGGAGCGATGTGTCAAGAGCGATCTCAGCAGACCACTGACTTTCACATTCACAGGTCAATCCTTCGAATTCTAACAATGCACCAGATACTGAATAGCGTTCAATGGCGGCAGCGACTTCTTTGTCACAACGACCACAATTGTGTGCGCCCCGAATTGAGCCTGCGGCAGTTGGATGAACGATGAGGCGCGTGAGTGCGTCAGTACCCTCTGGATAGATGTCCAAATGAACATCACGAATCATTTGGACCAACGACCACAGCCAAGGAGGCTTGTATTCTCGATGTCGGAAGATACGATCGACAATTGTACGCTTCTGAATGTTCATTGGATTGACACTAATCTCATCACTGTCTGCCGCAATTTCTCGAATCCATTTTGTTGTGTGTTGAAGCGCGTCACCTTCCGACATGAATGGTGGTTTGAAAAGCAGATATGATTTCGCTCTCAAACCGTGTGACTGTAAGGTATTGACTGCCTTTCTCCATGTCTTGATTCTGAAGGCCTTATTACAATGAAATTTCAACACTTCATCGTCATAGGCTTCAAGCCCAATGGCGACTGTGCAACCAGGGTGCTTTTCTGCAACCCAAGCAATCTTTTCCTCATGACACAAATGCGCTTGAGCCTCGACAATCAAATGCTTGCCCATCGCAGCCGTCTCAGTGAGTACAGTTTCTTGCCAATCTACAGGGTTTTCTTCATCTTCAAAGAATGTACCTGAAGTGTAGACCTTGACCATGTCACAGCCTTCAAAATCGTTGAGTTCGTTTTTTGCTGCCAACCATTGCGCATGTAAATTTAGACTGGTGACGTCATCACGCACATCGTTGAAATATCCACAAAATGTGCAGCCAGACTTCCACCACCATTGACATCCACGTGTGCGTAGAATGACGGTTGCAGCCATGCAAGGTGTCCCATCGGGTAGGCGCTCAGGTGTTGTGTAGACTGTTGCTGGTTCGTCAGCATTCCATGATTCACGAATGCGGATGGATTCAATGGCATTCTCAGGGGCTTTAACCAAATGATGGAGTTTGACCGCCTCGCCAGGTAGGGCAAGTAAACCAGCGGTGACGCCCTCTGCCATGTTCCTTCGGGGCATACATGCAGTTTTCAATCCGCCTATTGGTCATGTTATGCCGGGTGTTCCGTTATAGGCTGAAAGGACTTCGCACAAAATATGTCAGCACTCATGGATAAATTACCGTCACCTTACGTAGAGGGATTGTCTGAGGAAGATCGGAATGCTTGGAAAGGGTGGTATTTCTTTGATTGGGCGAACCAAGCCTATGCACTCACAGTGATGACTGTCATTGCCCCAGCTTTGATGTCTAACTTGTACAACAAAGCAACTGGAACTCAAACTGGTGACTCGTTCTATGCATTTGTACTCACATTTTCTATGATATTTGTCGTGCTGACTGCACCAGCATTGGGCGTCATTGCAGATCGGATACCAATCAAGAAGAAGTTGCTGAAATGGTACACTGCTGCAGGTATTGCATTCACCGCTTTGATGGGTGCAGCACCTTACTTCGGTTCCGATGGATACATCGTTCTGGCCGTGATGTTCACAATTGGTACGATTGGGTTCACCGGTGGTAACGTCATCTATTACTCATTCATGCCATATTTGGGAACAAGGGATGACCAAGACAAGGTTTCAACTTGGGGATACATGTATGGTTTCATGGGTGGGTCGATGCTACTCATTTTCCACCTCATCATTTTGATGGGGCCCTTTGACTGGGATACTAATTTCAAGATCTCTGTCATCTTTGTAACCTCCGCATTATGGTGGTGGGGCTATGGTGCGTTGATATTCAAGTGGACACCCGAACCAGAAATAACTTCAGATTTGGATTGGGGTAGTTTGGGCGATACCAATTTCTCACGGACTGTTAAAGCTGCAAAGATTGCATATGGACAGGTGCTACAAACAGCGATTGAAATACGAAAATTCAAGGTTCTCGCATTATTCTTAATTGCCTATTTATTATTCTATGATGGTGTGAATAGAATCGCTTCCATGGCTAGTGCGTTTGGAGACTCCGTATTACGACTCGATCAAAAAATGAATATCATGCTCTTGCTAACGGTCAATATCGTCGCTATTCCAATGACTTTCTTATTTGGAAAGTTGGCAGAAAAGAAAGGGACGAAATTTGCATTGATGCTAGCATTGCTCATCTACTGTGCAGTAGCAGTCACAGCAGCAG
>JAQXFF010000107.1 GCA_029250425.1 Candidatus Thalassarchaeaceae archaeon
CATCTCATCAAGGGCTTCCTTGTTGATGATTTACATGAGGTCTGCTGGGGGCGTCAGGAATTACTTGAAGACGCAGATCAATTGCCCCCGATGCGTGACTTTGTCCTCCCCCCTTCCGACCCTCTACTCCCCTATTTCCAGTCATTACTTAGGGAACGATTTGGATATGGTAGCGCTTACATGGTATTTTGGAATGAGGAACCCATTGCGGCTTTCAAAGCCAATACACGCAATGATGTGATTGATGTCACAGATTTCGTCGGCGATTCCGAGAAAGAAAAAGAGGCTCTACGTGTAATGAAAGAATTTGCATGGGAACACAATATGCCCTTGAAAGGAAAAGTTTTGGATCGATTAAAATCACGTTAATCGCCCGTCAATCTTTTCCCAAAAACACGGAATATTGGATCGAGCACAGCAATTACATTTGAGTGTAATTTTGGCAATAAATCAAACAGAACCAAAGCCATCAAAAACATTGCACCCAAACTGAGAAATTTGGCTGCATATGCGTGGCCAAAATCAAAGATATTCATGCCATTGAAATCCCAACTGGCGTTGTATTCTACATGCAACCATATGATCCCCGCATTTCGAAATACATTGAGAATATGAATGAGGGGGATTGTAATCATCAGAGCTCGAGCCCTACGTTGCCAAGGGGATCCGCTCACGGCAACAATTGCCCCGACAAAGACAATCATCGATTGAAGCGCACTGCAACCTAATACAAACCCGATATTCACCTCAGTTCCATCCGCATGAATCATAGGGACGTAGAATCCTCCTTCACCGAGTGTATCGGTCATTAACCACCTGTTCCCATTCCAGTTGGTCCATGTCTCTGAAGTGGTTCCAAGGTCTACCATCATTTGGCCCAGTTGTATATCCCCGGCTCCAGTCCATTGTAGAAATAGTGAGGTATTCCAAGCAGTGAACCAAACAATTCCTGCATTCAGCATTGGTATATGCTGTATAGCCAGGTATGGCATTGCAGACCAAAACACGGCTCCACGCAACCAATCTACAGCCTCAACACTCCGCTTTTCACGAATCAATATTGCTTCCCATCCCCCATAGGCAATACAGACGGGGAGTGCTGCGATTGACATGAAAATGAGAACTGGATCGGAAATTTCAAAATAATGCTCAGCACCCAGGTAGAAATAGACACCAATGCAAACCCATCCAATTGGAGGGAGCCATTTCGTTGTCGAATTGGGGCGGTGGAATGCCAATCCAATACACACGAGTCCAATGGTAATAATGGCCAGATTTGTCTGTCCCAAATCGAGGCCAAAAATTGCACCAAGTGAAGTGACAGTAGTTGCTACAATGTCCTCCATGCTAACTTCACAGGTCGGCAAGTCACATATAGGCTCGCTACAACGCCGTGTTGAGTCGCATGTCCAATGACACCTTTGATTTCAGCGAGTTCATGGACGGATATATCGCCGACCTATCACGTGCCCTCAACTCGCTATCGCGTGAATCTGTCGAATTACTGTACACTGAAATGCTGAAAGTAATGGATAATGATGGCAAAGTGCACTTTATTGGAAATGGGGGTTCAGCAGCGACTCCAAGCCATAGTGCGGGTGATTGGAGCAAAGAGTTAGGCCTGAAAACCATTGCACACACCGACAATATTGCCGCTTTGACCGCCTGGGCGAACGACACATCCTATGCGAATATTTTCGTTGGTCAGTTGCAAACTTGGCTGGCACCCGATGATTTGGTCGTTGGATATTCAGGAAGTGGGAATTCATCAAATGTATTGAATGGAATTGCATTCGCGAACGAAAATGGCGCACGCACAGTCGGAATCACTGGAAATTACAAGTCTGGAAATGGTGGTGCACTGGCTGAAATGGCTCATGTTGCAATAGTTTGCGATACTACATCGATGGAAAGAATTGAAGATTTACAATTAATCATTAATCACATTGTCAAAGAGGCTGTTAAGGCCAGTAGGAACATGCCCAGCCATTCATGAGGTTTTGAAATGGACCTACCTCGAAGACACCTTGCAAATATTGGTGACCCCGTTAAAACTCTCGACGGATGGGATGGTTCAATTGCATATCTAGACAGGGATGGTGTGCTCAATGTCGGCCGAGAAGATTACGTCAAAAGTGTAGACGAAGTAGTCTTGTTAGAGGGTGCTGGTCATGCTGTAGCCGCTTTGAGAAATGCCGGTTACCGAATTGTAATTGTCACAAATCAATCCCCTGTACATAGGGGTGTTTTTACCCATGAAGAATTGGCCGATATGAATCAAGCAGTCTTAGACGGCCTCTTGCTCGAAAATAATAACGCACATGTCGATTTGGTGCTATATTCTCCCTATGCTCCATGGGAACACAGCCCAGTTCGAAAGCCGGGCCCAGGGATGCTTCAAGTTGGGCGTCAATTGCTGAATGGCATTCCACTTGAAGTGACTACAGATTCGTCATTATTGAGTGTAAAAATCTCCGAGGGCCGGTCATTCATGGCGGGTGATCGTGATGCTGATATGGGAGCTGCCATGCAACATGGGGTACGAGGCTTCAGAGTAGATGCGAACGTCGGTATTGCAGGCATTATTGAGCGATTATTAGACGATAATGACGATGGTGATGCCTTGGAAATATGATCGTCGGGGATACCCCGGCATTTTGGATTGGCCTTGACGATACAGATGAACGAGAGTTTGGCTGTACCACATTCGATTTCAATGACTTGTTAAATCACCTTAGGGAGTCAGGATTTACAATATTTGACCCGTGTTTGGTAAGATTGTGGCCATTTGCGCCCACACGAACACGTGGTAATGCTGCTTTATCCGCACAAATTATCACAACGGCAATCGATACATTAGAAGCGAGCCTAGATGACTGGTTTAACGAGAGATTTAGCAATTTGGAATCTAGCGGTGAAGCCCATTCTGCTCAGCCAGTTCTTATGTTATCTAGAG
>JAQXFF010000119.1 GCA_029250425.1 Candidatus Thalassarchaeaceae archaeon
GGCATGGCTGCCATACCTGGAATTTGGTTGTTCCAAGAAGCTGGAACTCTCGATGAGGGTTGGCTTCGCTTGGTTGTTCAAGGTGCGGCGGTTGGGATTGGGCTGTTGTTCTGGTGTTTACTCGATCTTCTCATTCTGGGAATGTTCGGCCTCATCTTGCGGCCAAAATCGGAAGCAGCTCAGGCTCCCACACAAAGTTGGCTAACCATTCGGTGGGCTTTCATGTCACTGTTTCAACGACTTGCACTTCCATCATTGAAATGGATGGTACCCTCATTTGTTGGCAACATATATTTCCAAATGATGGGACTTAAAATTGGGAAAGGTGCTCAACTCAATACATCATCAATCAATGATGCCTACATGATTGAAATCGGTGAAAAAACAGTTATTGGCGGAGATGCCGTCATCAATGGACATCTCTTTGAAAACAATGGGATTCACATGGCCAAAGTGAAAATTGGTTCACGATGTCTGGTTGGAACGCATGCTCAAATCAATCCGGGATGCATCATCGGAGATGGTGCCGTCATCGCATCAAAAGCTGTTTTACCCAAGCACACCGAGGTGCCAGCGGGTGAAGTATGGGGTGGAATCCCAGCAAAGTGTATCCGACGAGCAGATGGATCTAAACCGGAGTGAACAGAATACTCGAACCTGCTTGAACAAATTCCCCTTTGGGATATTCTGCTTGCTCAGCATTGGCACCAATGACATTCGGAGAAAACAGATCCGCCTGTACGCGAACATCAACACGGCTGCCTAAACGAATCATGCCATATCGCTGGCCACGCCGCATTTCATCACCCTCTCCTGACCAGGGGGCAATGGTTCGTGCGAGTTTACCACTGATTTGAGTCGATTCGACATTGAGTCCATCAGCACGCACAAAGACAGTACGAACTCGCTCATTCCACGCTGACTCTTTGCGATAGGCTGGCACGAATGGGCCTCGCCGAAATCCCTTGCCAGTTCGATGCTCCATACGAGTGATGGTTCCTGCAATCGGAGCACGATTCACATGCACGTCCAAGGGCGACATAAATATGGCAACTCTCCAAGCATCTGATACTGATTCTTCTCCTTCTGGAACGGCTTCCCATCGCTGTTCATTTGGGAACTTGAGCGGTTCTTCGCACGGCGTTTCATGCCAATCACCTGTCAGTGAATCATGAATCGATGATTCATCTTTTGCTGGACGGCGTCCTGTTGCTCTTTCTCTAACAACGAACATGATATGGCCATCTGCAGGAGCAACAATGATTCCCTCATCCTTGGGAATGGGTCGATCTGGGTCTCGATAAAAATTAGCAACTATCGCTGTTAACATAAAACAAAGCATGCCGAAAACATGAGCCAAACCATTCAGATCATCGACAGTGAGAGCAATCACTTCGATTGCGACACCCATCAGTAACCAAGTAACCGTGGGTGCGGTTCCGCAACGGGCGAAGACGCCCATTCGGCTCACTCCTCTTCTTCATTGGAGCGGTTGAGGACGCCATCATCTTCGAGATCTTCAGCGATATCTTTGACCATCTCGGCTGCATCCGCAGAGGGAGCATCAAGAATCTCATCAAGACGTTCCTTGAGTGCTCGCTGCATGTGGGAAGACTTTCGTTCTGCTTCCACTGCATTCTCAATCATGTCGTATCGTGTTTTGATTGCATTGTTTAGATCCTCGAAAATTTGCATGTGATTGACATACCAATCGTCACGTGCCTTCATTTCGGCAACAGCAAGACGGAGGTCACCATCGAGTTCCTCTGCGATTTCAAAGACGCGCGAAAGTCGCTCTTTCTCACGAGAAAACTTCTCTTCCATCTTTTCCAATTCTGGCTCGAGATATTTGACACGTTGACCGGCTGTTGAGCCTTCAACTTCCAAATCACGAATCCGATTATCTTTAGAATTTATGAGTGCTTCAAGGCCCTCACGAGCGATTTCTTTGTCGACTGCTTCTTTCTCAAGAACTTCAATCTCAGCCTTCAAACCAACGATTTCTTTTTCTTGTTGCTCATAGGCATCATAGAGTTTAACGAGACGTTCTGTTTCATCGCTGAGCCTATCTTCCAACTGTCGCAAACGCACCTCAGGGGTGAGCGTTCCCGAATCTCCTTCATCGTCGGACATTGTATCCCTCGGCACATCGCACCGTTCGCCCTGTCTTATAACCCGCTCCCCAAAGGGCATAGAAAGACAGGGAACACTACGTGTTCCCCAAATGAACCATTCAAGAGTTTAGAGAAGCAATTGCTGCCGCAAGACAAGTTGTGACTGATTTTGTCGCTGGAATGTGCAATTTTTCATCTGGGCCATGTGCATTACCTCCCGGACCAAGACTTCCTGTGACGAGGAAAGATGCACTGGGGTACTTCTCTTGCATCATGGCCAAAAACGGAATGGTTCCACCCTCAAAGAACACCTGCATTGGATTGCCGAAAGTTGCAAGGCTTGCTGAATTTAGAGCCTCTTTGAAGACTGAATCCATTGGAGGAGCAGAGAAACCATTTGCAGCTGCATCAGCTGTAAATGAGACGTGGGCCCCATGTGGAGGGTTTTCCTCAAGAGTTGAACACATGGCTTTTTCTGCAGCATTTGCATCTACCCCTGGTGGAATTCTCATACTAAGTTTGAGCGAGGTGTGGGTACGTAACACATTTCCTGCATCCTTTAACGCTGGTATTCCATCAACACCAGTCACCGAAAGTGATGGTCGCCAATTGCCAGATAGAACAATTTCAGTCAATCCAGGCGTTTGAGGTTCAACACCATCCAATGCAGGAAGATCGGTCCACACTTTTTCTCCAAGGACATCGGCGATTCCCTGTGCTTCACCTCGTAACTCATCAGAAATGTTGACACTCAGGTCAGATAACAGAACTTCACCAGTTGATTCATCTTCGATTCTACTGATAATAGAACGAGCAATTCTGAAGGAGGATGGTATGATTCCCCCTGCCATTCCTGAGTGGACTCCTTCTTGGCTGACACCTACTTTCAAGGTACCACCTACCAATCCACGCAGACTTGTAGTCACCCACAATCGCTCATAATCACCAGCACCAGAATCCATGACAACAACAAGGTCAGGTGTGCCAAGAATGTCAGACAATTCATCCAAATAGGCGGGTAGATCAAACGAACCAGATTCTTCACATGTCTCGATTAAGAAAGTGGCCTTGGGATGAGCGATTCCATGCTGCTGCAACGCCAATATTGAGAGGACACTGAGGTATCCACCATAGCCATCATCAACACTACCTCGACCGTAAAGCCAAGGATCCTCTCGAACTGGTTTCCATGGACCTTTTCCGTCTGACCAACCAGTAAACGGTGGTTGTTTGTCTAGATGGCTGTAGAATAGAACCTCACCCTTCCCAGTACCCTCAATTGTGATTGTCAGTACTGGAGTTCTCCCTGCAAGGCGATGAACATTGCAAGACATGCCTTTCATCGGTAACGTATTCAGCCAGCCGAGGAACAAATCGATTGTGTCATCAAGATATCCGTTTTCAGCCCATTCAGCATCAAAAGCCGGAGAAAGTGCAGGGATTTCGATGAAATTTGAGAGGCTTGGTAGTGCATGAGATTCCCATTGTTCGTCAACCCAAGCGTGAATTGCTTCGAGGTCTAAGTTCGTCATGGCTCTGCGAGGCCTGTTTGATGCAAAAGGACTACTCTTCAACCGACTCGTTTATTGAGTTAGAGAACAAACGTAAATTGCCAAGGTTTAGGGCACATTCGCATTCTTGCTCAACCCCATCTTGCAATGCCAATTCTGCTATTTCTTGGAACAAATTATCCAAATCATTGAGGGCTGAATCCATCTCATCTTCTGTCATCAGAATCATTCGGCCTGTTGTCGTACAAAGAATGCCTGGAGGTTGCACCTTTCGATGAGGGATTCCGACTCTTTCGCGAGCTTGTTCTTGTCGAATCAATGTCAATGTGTATAATGCCAACTGCATTCTGTAATCATCAAGCATCTCTTGTTCAGATTCGTGTCGAGAATCGCCTTCAGCCTCGAGTAAGGGGTGAGGCCATCCTGCATACAAATGTGCAGCCCCTGTTGTTTTGAAATCAATGGCGCGAATTGCCCCGCTACCATCATCTAGACGAGTACAAAGCACCAAATCTGTGATACCAGTACTTGAGAAAACAAATTGGAGGATACTTGCCAATTGGTGAGACCCATGGGGAGTCCA
>JAQXFF010000174.1 GCA_029250425.1 Candidatus Thalassarchaeaceae archaeon
ATCCTGTCCTCCAGTAATTTGCTCATTGGGGTATGGGTGAGCAACACCTTCGACTTCTCGGAAAGAGGCACCATCTCAGTCAGAACGGTGGTCAGAAGACGTGAGAAAACGCGGCTCGAGTAGCCTCCCTCGCTCGAACCGTCGCAGATAGAGATCGTCAGAGTGTTCTCGTTACCCATCGCCCTACAGGAGTCAGCACTCTCAGAGCTATCCCAAGAGATGATTAGTTCACCAAATTCAGTGAAAGCCCCCGTGACTCCGATTGAGTAGCTCTTGTCTAAGATGATGCGCTCTCCCGCGCAGACTATGCTGCCCACGCTGGTTACATCACTCGTTTCCCTGTATTGCACTGGTATCAGGTCTTTCAGGTCGGCACCAGGCAGTCCATCTACCCTCACCAGTACCATGTCGATGATTTGACGCGTGACGGATCTAGGGAGTCCTGACATTGCAACTTCGTTCAGCACTAAAATCAGGTTCTTCCTGTGCAAGTCCCTATTGCTCTGTACATCTGCCGTGTGCCTTTTAGCATCATGAAGGCTCTGTTTTACCTCTCCAATTTTATCAGCGTCTTTTGCAATCTTTCTTTCATTTCTACTTTGTAGGTTTAACTGCGCAGCAAGCAGGCCGATGAGGTATTCTACCTCTGAAGAGTTGAGGTGCCAACTGCCATCTAGGCTTCCTATTGGCTTATGTTTTTGCTCTTCCCCTTTCTTTGGTTTCCTTTCCACATGCCTGTACCACAAATCTACTATTTCTTGGGGGCCTTTTTGTATCTCTAGCAAATCAATGATGTCTGATTTGCTAATTTGGTCTGCCGGAATATCTTTCGAGGTCATTCCTCTTCACCCCAAATATTCTTGAATTTGCTTGTGAAATCGGTGTCGTCGGGTGGCATGGGTGGACCTGCACCACCAATGTTAGCTCCCGCGAATGTCGATACAGTGCCAAGCCTGACGAAGGCCGAAGTGACTTGGGGGTTATCTTTGATCGCTTTACTACTAACAATGAAGCGCCTTCCTTCCAGATTCTGAATGGGCCCAAACACCTCCTCCAGAGATTGCCCGGGGGGTGGTCGCACAGTCAAATCCCTGGCATAAGCTCGTTGAAGCATGGATTTCTCGAGCACGGAGGCGCAAGTTACTTTCCTGTACGGAATCTTAAGTGTGGGCAAGGGGAATTGTGGGAGTTTTCCTGAGTAATCGATTACGCCCAAGAGAACGTTCTCAAGATCTGCAATGCGCTTAATCCAACCATCAGGAGTCTTCTCAGCCCACTTGTTGGGGCCCAATGGAATACCGGAATTAGCGCGTTTGATGTCCAGCCCAGGAGTGTGACTGCCGTCGGTGAACATCAGCACATTTACCAATGGGTTTCCATCATTGCAATGATTTTTCACATGATGGTCATACTCGACCCCTACTTTATCGCAGGCCTCCTTCAGGTGTGTCTGGGAAGACCCACCCATCCTTTTGATACCAAGAAAATCTTCACACCATCCCTTGTATTCAGTTTTGGCTCCGCCGGAAAATCCAATCACAACCAGTCGAACTTGCTTCTTCTTTGAATTAGCATTTTTGCGCAGTGCGTTGATGGCAGCGAATGCGTGACGATGAGCGTGGGAACCGTCCATCGACTTACTGCAATCAATCACGCAGATTACCAGTGCAGGATTGGCCTCGTCCACCTTAGCGTACTTCATGCATCAAGGGTTTCATTCCGGCCCCTCTTGAATGCTTCCACATCGATATCTCAAGAATTTTACTTACCATTAAAGATAAAAAGAGAAAAATTATCTTCATAAATTGGGGGTTTTGTCGTTTGAATGGGCTTTGTATCGGTGCTTCGGAAGGGTACCCATCCGATTACGGGTGGTCGCAAGGGTTAGCAAAGGGCTTAGACGCTTGTGAAGCATAATGTTAAGATTGAAATAATGAGTTTAAGATTAATATTTATGGGCGGAATAAGGATAGTTGATTCGGAGCAAGAATACGAGAATGAATATACGGCAAGATTTGCTGACGATTCAATTGAGGAGTTAGTTCAAACATTTAATTCCGATCAACCTAGTCAAGGTTGGGTAAGTGCTAGAGGACGGTTTCTTGCAGCATT
>JAQXFF010000186.1 GCA_029250425.1 Candidatus Thalassarchaeaceae archaeon
GAAAATGGTAAGGCGTACAAACATCGTAGTGGCCGAACTGCACGGGCGGGTACTTCTGGCACAGTACTTTCGTTTGTCCAAAACCCTCAAAGAAAAATGTGCAGTAATATCCAGAGAGACGTGGGAATATTTGTCAAATTCACTCCACCCGACTTCAATCATCTCCCTAAGTACGACGTCCAATACATTCCACCACCTCGAAAGGACAAGCCGCGAAAACCCAAGCGCGATGCTCGTCGGGCCAAATTTCACAACAAACCAAACCGTCGACAAACCGACCGACGGTCAAAGCGCGGTGCAAACCCACGAGGCGGCCGCCCGACAGGAAAGCGCCACCACCCTCGCAGGGACCGCAAGCGATCGTGACTGAATCACTTATGCAGTTGAATAACCAATTTCTACATCATTACCATCTGTGCTCATGATGTAAATTGATTGTAAATTGATTCCATTTTCTGCAAGACCGCGTGTGAATGCACCCAATGAACCCGGCTCATGGCTTAGCGTTGCAGTGTGTAAATCTCTCATGGAGAATTCGACACCCAATAATTCCAGAGCAGCGATGGTTGAATCCGCATCATCCGTCACAATGGCAGCAATCGCCGAAGAACTTGCAAGTCCCGCGCCAGCGATGATGTTGATTCCAGCGTCTCCAATTGCCTCACAGCATTCTGCCATGGACCCGGGTCGATCCTCAAGTGTGATTAGAAATTCGTGCATGAACCTTTGAATATACAACCTGACTTCAATTTACCGAATAAATTGAAACCTATTCACGCGTTTTGACTTTAGCGTAGATCCACCAAATACCAATCAAGCCTGCGATAATGATTGTCACGGATCCAAAACCGGGGTCGGCTCCATTCCATGTCGAGGGTACCATCACATCTCCATCTCCTAAGGTAGAAATGTACCAAACAAAGATGGTAGAAATCGTGGTCATGGTTGCAATCAACCCCACCACCAAATATTTGGCATGTTTCGGAATTGTTTTCCCCGTCGCATAATAGTCAAACATCGCCGAACCAAAATACCGGTTTGTCAAAGTCCAGCGAAACATTGACTCATTCGAGTAAGAGAAGAGGAACGCTGCTGGAACAGCCCACGACACGGTGGGCCAACCAGGGACCCATATTCCCACAATGGCGAAAACAACGAAAACGAAACCCAACCCAGTATAGAACCGACTTTTGACAGGATGACTCGCCACACAATATTGCTCAACGATTGCGTCAAGAGACACCAACCGCTCGTCCATGTTCCTCCCCTCAACGTCTGGCATATCACCCTTCTCATGCAAGGGCCAACCTCATCAGGAAGCACTGGTTGCCCGTGTTTGAGTGAGAGAATGACAATGCGTGAAGCGACGGTGGAAAACCCACTTCGGTTGGCCGTATTGATCTCAGGTTCGGGTTCGGGAATGGCGGCCCTACTGCGCCACCAAGAATCCAAACCATGTTTGCATGAAACAACTCTAGTCATTTCCAATGTCGCAGATGTATCGGGATTGGCCAAGGCGGCAGCCCACAATGTCAAAACGATCACAATCGAGCTGGAAGCAACAATCTCTGATGCCAAGGAACGCCGGGAAACACACGAAACCGCCATTATGGCCGCATTGGAACAACACAACATAGAGGTGGTAATCCTGTCAGGTTACATGCGAATCTTATCTCCGTTATTTGTTCGAGCATGGAAGGGGAGGTTGCTCAATATCCACCCTTCACTGTTACCCAAATATCCAGGGGCGAACGCTCACCGTGACGCCCTTGCTGATGGGGCAACTGTGACCGGTTGTACGGTTCACTTGGTTGACGAAGGGGTTGACACTGGCCCCATTTTAGCCCAAAGTCAACTTGAGATCCATCCGAATGATGATGAAGAAAGCCTATCGGAACGAGTCAAGGTACTCGAGCACAAATTGTATCCACAGGTAATCGATTCATACGCAGAAAACCCACCGAATCACGCAGATGAAACGGATTGAAGGTTGAAAACATAGACGACTTCCGAGTGAACATGCGAGCACAGGCAACCCTCCTTGTTTTCCTGATGCTATCCGCCACACTTTCGGGGTGCTTTGGACCGGAAGACACCACTCCGCCCATGGAAGAACCCACAGAGTCCCCCCGATTCTTTGTGACTGGACCCGATGGATTGCCTGTCGATGTTCCGTTGTTGCCCATGGAGTTCAATTTTAGCGATGTAGGTGAAGATGGACCCGAACCCAGTATCGGAGTCACTTCAAGCGGATGCATCTTCTTCATTGCGCTAGAAAAAGTGATGCGCTCCTGCGACCATGGAGAAACATGGGAAGAAGTCCAAGATCCTGTACAGTGCGCACCTACAACCAGCGACCCATATGGCTGGGTCGATCCAATCACTGATCGGATATTCAACGTCCAAATGATGGGTCTTGAAACCTCATGGATTTGCTGGAGCGACGATGATGGTGAAACATGGCTAGGCAACCCCCACGACTCCGGAACAACACCCATCAATGACCACATCAAACTCGCCACCGGTCCTTGGACCAGTAGCGGATATGGC
>JAQXFF010000187.1 GCA_029250425.1 Candidatus Thalassarchaeaceae archaeon
TTTACCCCAAATGATGGCCGCTGGTAGTATGAATAGAGCAATCGGATATGTAAGTCCAAAAGCGATAATGACGAGTAATAATGCGTGTAGAAGCATTGCCTTGAATGCCGGCTTGAAACGCCTTCCTTCAAGTGCATGCCAACCTTGCCATGAGCCGATAATTGCCATGGACCACGGCACAACACATGCCAATATTGCGCCAAAAACAAGTGATGTAATACCAAAGCCACTGGTTGCAAATCCAATATTGGCATCCCTGGTGGAAATCAATCTGTAAATCAACAATACAACCAACATGGAACCCAAACCCAATCCGAAAGTCCATCCTGCAGTCGGTTGCCCGTTCAACAGTCTAACACTCTCTCGAGTCAGTAAGAACATGGTTAAGAGGGATAAAAGCAGGGACAGCAATAGAAGGGGGACCAGTGGAAATGCAACGTTTGTCCACATTGGATCAAGCACCAAACTGGAGGCAGCGGCTTGGTAAATGGCACCCACAAAAAAACCATACAACAACAGACGCGTAGCAGCAGGGAGATCGTAAAATCCAACCATCTTGGACATCCCGCCTCTCCACCCAACCCAAACACCGAGTAATCCGATGGATGTTGCAACCTGTAGTTGCCAAAGAGGGATGCCTATCTCTACCACGCCATCGCCTCTCACGGCCACTTCTTAGGGTTGTCCGGCCCCTTGGGCCGTTCCGTGGGGTTCTTACGAGAAAGGTGAGAGGGCGGGACGATGGCGCTAGAGGGTTTGAAGGCAGGCATCTTTGGGGCGTTGAGTCACCTCAAGGGCAAGCGCAAACTCGATGAAGCGGAAATGAAGGAGTTGTCCAAAAGTATCAGACGTGCACTTCTTGAAGCAGACTTCAATGTCCGGCAGTCGAAGGAAATTACAGCACGCCTTGAAGAAAGGATGGTTGAAGAAGAGCCACGACCAGGTGTGACTCTACAAACACATGCAATGAATATCATCTATACCGAATTGGTGCGTTTACTTGGTCCACCTAAGGAAATCCGACCTCACAATCAAACCATACTGATGGTGGGTCTTTATGGTCAAGGTAAAACAACAACGACTGCGAAGTTGGCTGAATGGTGGAGGAAACGTCACGGGATTAAGGTCGCAGTGATTGAGGCTGACGTTCAACGCCCTGGTGCATATGCTCAATTACAGCAATTATTGGCTGATTCGCCTGTTGAAGTTTATGGGGAACCGGAAAACTCCAATGCCGAAGAAATCGTACGTAATGGATTGGCCAAAGTTGGAAATGCTGATGTTGTCATCGTCGATACTGCTGGTCGCGACAGGCTAGATGATGAATTGCAAGCGGAATTGGAACGGATCCATAAAGTCGCCAATGCAACCGAGCGTTTCCTTGTAATTGATGCACAAGTTGGCCAAGCGGCAGGACCTGTTGCTGCTGGATTTCATGAACTGGTGGGCGTCTCTGGCGTCATTGTTTCAAAACTCGATGGTACAGCGCGTGGTGGTGGTGCATTATCCGCAGTTGCGACAACTGGTGCACCAATCGTTTTCATTGGCGAGGGTGAGAAAGTTACAGACTTGGAAAAATTCGAGTCGGACCGATTCATTTCCAGACTATTGGGCATGGGCGATATCAGAGGACTCATTGATATCGCTCCTGGTGCGCTAGACCAAGAAGAGGCAATGCGACTTACCGAACGGATGATGTCAGGAAGATTCACGCTCAACGATATGTACAAGCAGATGGAAATGATGGCGAAAATTGGAACCATCGACAAAATTGTTTCACATCTCCCTTCATCATTTTTCGGTGGGCTCGGAGCCATGGATCGGAAGCAGAAGGAAGAAATGCAAGGGAACCTAGAGCGCTACCGTGTCATCATGGATTCAATGACTGAGGATGAAAAGAATGAACCTCAGATATTGAAGGCTGATCGGATTCGTAGGATTGCCCGAGGATCTGGAGTCAAAGAAAAAAATGTACGTGAGCTACTGGCACAATGGAATCGCTCACGTAAAATGATGAAAGGCATCAAGGGCAATCGCAAATTACGCCGTCAAATGAAGGGCATGATGGGCGACATGGATGACATGGACCTGCCGATGTGAGAATATGGAACGCAGATTTGCCATTATAGAGCACCGTGCCCCATCCTCAGGGAAAATTAATCTGAACGATTTACCGGGTTCCTCAGGTCGAATTGATGTACTGGCTCGAGCGATCAATACCGCATTATTCCTCTCCCACGGTATACGGGAAGATACTGACGTCACACTGCATTTGATGGGTGGAACTGGCCCCGCCCGTAGAATATGGCTCCAGGGTTCAAGACTACGTGGAGTGCACCCTGACGAAAGAGCCATTGCTGGACAAATCGCGAAGGCCCTGAAAAATCCAATCCCTGCAATCGGTCAATGGGTTGAATTGCATCCTGGATTTTGGCATTCGGGTGGAGCAATAGAACAAACCATTCGTGAATGGGAAAAGGAGGCGTGTCGGATTTTCGTACTCGATGCAGAGGGAGTACCATTTAGCAAAGATCCACTCAACCACGAATCTGTCGGGTTCATCCTATCCGATGATCAGCCATTTAGTGATATTGAATTGAAATCAATGGAATCAATTGAGAAAGTTTCACTTGGTTCAACTTGGCTCCAAGGAAATGCATGTATTTCGATATTGCACCATCTCATCGACAATTAGCAAAGCCAAGATGGGAAACCTTCTGCATCTTGTGAAAGAGCTGAATGTAAAATTGAATCAGGCACGTTCAAGGGATGAGTTTGTGGCCATGTTGCAAGGGGGGATATGACAACACTCCCTGCCATCAAACTAGAGCAATCAGTCCGAGGTAAGGGTTCATCCTCAATCGAAGCAGCTCCAACGATGAAACCACGATTATTTTCACTACTCTTAGTCGCACCATGATACCAACGGGCACCGAGTGGAACTGTTTCAACGACTCCAGTCCACTCATGAGGTGTGTTCAAATTGAGAATGATGTCCCCGCTCCGAAATGCTTCCCTGATTCGTTCGGACATCTCCATATTTTCATCCGCCCAGGGGTGATGTTTGCTGCCCCGGGTACGCATGAGATTAGTGGGCTCAGCATTGGCAACCAACAGAGCTCGGTCAATCAGACCCAAGATTGCCTCAGTTCCAATTGAAAAATCTTCATGTAAGTAAGTCCCAAGACTCAGAGCGATTCCGGGAAGCCCGTACAGAGCTGCTTCTCTTGCTGCTGAAACTGTACCAGAATGTATCACATCAATGGAAATATTTGGCCCGAAATTGATACCAGAAACACACAATCGTGGTCGAATCATGGGTGCCCATGATTCAAAGCCTTGATCGATGGCGACTATTGTACAATCACAAGGTGTACCATCTAAACTGAAAATTTGAATGGGTGGCCCGTCAACATCGAGATTCAGTGATTGAATCAAATCATTTCGATCTGTAAATTCCAGTTCTTTTTTGAGAGATAAGCGCATTGCGGATGCGGATTGTTCCCGTGCTGGTGCAAGTACTGCCAAAGGATGGCCACGCGCATGTAATATCTGGATCAATCGGTGTAGACCGGCAGCATCAATACCATCGTCATTTGTCAAAAATAACGGTTCTCTCCAAGCCATCCATACCCCTCAAATTTTGGCGGCATCTACTGGTTCTTCAGTTAATCGATGATTGGTCCCTACAATTACCAAGGTCGTCCCTACAATCATGAAGGGACCCCCAATCCAAGTCCACAGATTGGGTACCGCCTGCACATCCAAAAGCCAACCGAGGAACACCCCTAGTAGAGGTTCAAGCACGACGCTGACTGAAATGACAAGAGGTGGGAGCCACTTGAGACTCGCATTGATTCCAGTGTGCCCTGCCAAACCAGGACCAAGGGCGAGATAGGCAACAAGTAGAATCCATGTTGCATCTGTCCAACCAAAAATTGAAACATTTACGATAGCGGTGTCAAAAGTTGCACCTTCAGAAAATACAGCATGTAACGTTAGTAAAACGGCCGCTATTGCTGTAACTGGGAAGGCATAGAGAAAAAGAGGCATCTGTTGCTTCCCACGCAAAACACGCCCCGCTGCGAAATATCCAACAATTGCAATCGCACCCAAAAATGCAGCCGCATCTCCAATGAGGGTCACAGGGCCTGTGCCTGCATCCTGTACGGTTAAAATAGCGCCAAATACACAAATCAGGGCCCCCCACGTTTCCCATCTATGAGGCTTGATTCGCAACCCGATCATTGCAGTAACGATGAGCAGGGGGTGGGCGGTAACAAAGAGTAAACTGTGTGCTAAAGATGTATGATCAAGTGACCAAACCCAACTCCCAAAATGTATCCATAAACAAATGCCAGAACCGAGAATAATCCACATTACTTTTGGATTCCAATCGAAAGATGTTTTTTGGAGTTGCCAAATGAAAAATGGGAGCAATACAAGTGAGGTCGCTTGAAGTCGCCATGCCGCCCTTAGTAGTGGAGAAACTTCGGACATCAACATGAATACTGCCCCTGCACTAGAGACTGCTAAGACTGCGATTCCAAGAATCAACCATGCATGTACCGGGGGGGCCCGGGAGTATTCCAAAATTGACACCTCACGATTCAACGGTGGTGCTACCAAAGATTCCTGCACGCTTGAAGAGCCAGTAAATACCACCGAAAATCAGGACGTTGATTATTGTGAACCCAACTAGACGAGCCATCCAATAATAGTCACCAAATAAATCGACTATCGCGGGCAATTCATCAACTACTGCAAGAACTGCACCTTCGACACCGAAGAAGGCCTCTCCCGTCAATGCACCCGCGGCAATCATGAATGTAGTCAAAAGAATGAGAGCTCGTCGTTTCTCTGCATTAGAACTTCCCTCTTGCTCTCTAATTTTGTCGATCACGGGGTCAAGTCGCTTTGCTTGCCACCAATCTCTACCCGCACCACCAATCATCATCGGGAAGGTGTATGGTGTGGGCAAGTACATCCCTAAACCGAATGATGTTCCCATGCCAGTCACCCATTCAATAAACGCCCCCAATAGGAAGCCAAGGAATAGCGCAGAGACGTTTCCTTGACCCTCTGCCAGCATGACGGTGAATCCGGCAAACGCATTCGCTTGTGGTGCCAACAAATCAATTTGTCCATTGGCAAGTAGATCAGAAAGGAAAATTGCCATACCCGCACCTAGAATTGCCCCCGGAACGACTCCCATGATATTTCCCTTGGATATGTGATAAGGGCGATTTCCAATGTACAAACTGTTCTTGTAATCAGCAACAACCGTTCCCGACATTGAAATGGCACTTCCAAAGACGGTTGTGCCAACTAGTGCAATGAGGATGGCCTCTTCTTTCCCAAGTCCGAAGAAATCACCGTACCCCAAGAATAATCCAAGTAACATCAGAAGAACAATGAAAGATGTACCAGATACGGGTTCGATTCCCGTTTCACCCATGACACGTACTGCTATGGCACCAAGTAGGAACGTTGTGAGTATGAGAACCAAAGCGAATACCAATGCTGCGGCAATCGGGAATCCACCCATCCAGAAAATAAGAATCATAGCAAAGAAAGATAGAATCATGAAAAGCGGGATATGGT
>JAQXFF010000191.1 GCA_029250425.1 Candidatus Thalassarchaeaceae archaeon
TCCATATCCCATAATTTCACTTCCTAACTCTCACTCACTCATTTGCCAATGCATCGATGCGTTCTTTCAAACCTGGGAGATGCGCTGTATCTCGAATCAACTTCAATGCTGTTCGTATATCGCGCATCCCATCGTGCTCACCATCAAGCCAGACGCGACCATTTTGTCCTACGACAAGCCGACACTGGCCCAAATCTTTGAGGGTCTGCAGCATACTGCCACCCTTACCTATGACTTGAGGAATAATATGTGGAGGGATTTCTTCCAATAGACCTGACTTGAGTTTTCTCAAACCCATGCCCTTCATGGTTGCAACTGCGGAATGAGTTTCATCCACTTCTTGGACTCGACAAAGTACTGCTTCGCCGATATTTAGGTGTTCTCGAACCGCGCCGAATTCCACTTTCCATGGGGCAAGGCTCATCGGTAGAATAGCATTGAATGATGCACCAATATCAAGGAACCAGATGTTGTTTGTCATACCTTCAACCAGTCCGACCACAAGGTCGCCAGCCCTTGGAACATATCGGCTACTCAATGGATCTACACTGATTGTATTTCCACTGTCACTTAGGGTCCCCATGCGCATGGCCACCAGTTCGCCGTTAATTCGACGGACACCGTGCCCTGCTTCGGCGCCTTCGTGCACGCCGACACGCTCGCCCGGATGGACAAGCCGCACAGCACCTGAGTCATGCTCGGTAGGGGTGCTGTCTTCACTCATATCGTATTCACTCCGGCCCGCCGACCCAACGCCCCTCTTTAACGGTGCCCACCCCGTAGGGGTGTGCGCTGAACGTCAATTGAGCTCCTTAACATCGGTATTCGGGTCCCTTTTTGCAACCTTTGACAGGTATTCACCTTTCATTCCAGCAGGAATTTCCACAACAAAGGCCCAATCACCGTTATCGAGCCATTTTTCGTTGATCACATCACTTCGAACTTCTCGTTGAACTGAGCCATATGCCGAACCAGAAACACGGAAGGCGAGTTTAATTGTTTCAAAAGACAAAGGAATGACTGGTCGAAGTACTTTGATAGCATCCTTGATTTGACGTTCAACTGAAAGAAAGGGGTCAGGATTCCAACGTAATTCATCCAGCGCAAGTTCGATGCGAGTTACGGGATGAGGGGCTTTGCTCCGTGGATCGATGGCAGTTCTGGAAATTTCGGAGACGATTTGTTGCCGTTTGTCAGCAATCATTTGCCTACGCTGGATGGTGGTCAGTTGTATCGACCCGTCACTCAAAATTTTGGTGACACATTCCAGTAAGTCAGTCGTGCCAAATGTGGATTTAATTTTCTCCTCTGTTGGGCGTTCACCACCTCGTGCATCGTGCCAAATTTCATCGGTTGCAAGTAAATCATCTAGACTTACTTTCGATGAGTCCATTTTGAATGAATCAACCAATTCAGGATCAACTAAGATTTCGTAACGCTTACCGCCCTTCTCTAACCGGGCAACAACGGCGCTATCCAAACTAACCATGGTTACCCTCACTCATCATCATATGCGGGCTTGAGTTTGTCAATTTGAGCAATGGTATCTGCCCGACTGAGTACACGATATCCAGACTCATCGATTATGGCGATTTCAACTGCTTCCTTGTTGAGTTTAGCCTCAATGGATTCACGAAGGGCTTCAAGTCCCATCTTGATACCTGCATTTAGAGTCATGTTCGGTTTCCAATTGTTCTCGAAATAGTCAACAACTGTGTTTCGACCTCGGCCAATTGCACCTGCATGGTAGGATTGGTACGCGCCGGATGGATCGGTTTCGTAGAGATGCAAACCATTCTCATCAACACCTGCAATCAACAAGGCCGTACCGAATGGACGTGAACCACCATACTGCGTAAAGGACTGCTTGAAATCACAAATTCGCTTTGCCAATGCATCAACTGGGATTTTATCACTGTAAGTTATTCGATTGATTTGGCACTGAACACGTGCACGGTCAACCAATTGTCTAGCATCAGCAACAAGGCCCGATGTTGCGAAACCGATATGATCATCAATTTTGTAAACCTTCTCAATAGATTCAGGTATAATCAAGCGACTGGAAATACGCTTATCGACAACAAGTATGACTCCATCACGATATTTCAGTCCAGCTGTAGTTGTTCCCCTCTTCACCGACTCTCTGGCATATTCTACCTGAAATAGGCGCCCATCTGGGCTGAAAGTTGTGATACCATGGTCATATCCTCTTCCACTTGGTTGCATCTGAATCCCTCCGCCGACCTTCGGTGTCCCCTTTGAACCTTCGTCGGCTAACCCTAGCGCGTGCATGGGGGTTCTTCAACACAGGGGGCGGCGAGTCTATCGACCGCAGTGATACACAACAGTCCGTGCGAGTACTCATTTTAGCCTCCGGCGGCAAGGATTCTTCCTATGCGACATGGTGGGCAACGCTACGTGGATGGGACGTTTCCGGACTGGTCACGATTCGTGTTACAGGCGATGACTCAATGATGTTTCAAGTGCCCTCAACAGCATTGGCAGGAATGCAAGCCGCTAGTGCCGACATCCCTTGGCTACCGGTATCAATTGAAGGCGACGAAGATACCGAAATGGATCAACTTGAGGAGGCAATCGCTAGTATTGTACATGGAAGTCGTAAATTACGTTCTGAAACTTGGACTGCCAACGAATTAACTCAAGCTGACTGGCCAGAAGGGTGGAAATGGCCGCAGAATTTACGCAGATTACGAGCAGCCGAACCAATTGAGGGAGTAATTGTTGGTGCAATTCGAAGTGACTATCAAAAAACTCGGATCGAGCAAATGTGTGCTCGACTCGGAGTCAAATCATTCTCTCCATTGTGGCACCATGATGGTTTATCCCACATGCATGACTTGATTGCACACGGCCATGAAGTCATTCTCACTTCTGTGTCTACCGAAGGGCTCGATGAGAATTGGCTTGGCAGAATATTGAATACAGAGGATATATTTGAATTGGAGAACTTAGCAAACAAGTATCGATTCAACATCGATGGTGAAGGGGGAGAGTTCGAAACCGCTGTACTTAGCGCCCCTTGGATGGAGAAAAAAATCGTAATACAACACACAGTTCATTGGACTGGTCGGAGGGGTTGGGTGGATATTTGGGGGGCACAATTGGCCTAACCCAGGGGTGATTCAATGCGGCATCCTCAAATCCGACGCCCTTTGCCCCACAACTGAGTGGTTCTATGCCAGTAAGTCCCCTTGATTATCGATACGGTCGCGACCCAATTAAATTGATTTGGAGTCAAGAAGGGCGGCATGCAAGGCAACTTGAAGTTGAAAGGGCACTGATTTGGGCTCACAATCAACTTGGTCGTGTAAGCGATGAACATTATGCAGCCGTTGCTGCAATTTCCAATCCTGAATCTGTAACTGCAGAACGTGTAGATGAAATTGAACAGGAGACACGACATGATATCATGGCACTAACAAAAGCCATGGCTGAAGCAGCAGGTGAAGCTGGGTGGTGTATCCATCTGGGAGCTACAAGCAATGATATTGTCGATACTGCTGTTGGATTGCAAATTAAGGACAGCGTAGATATCCATCGGGAAATTTTGGCGACATTGATCTCGACGCTTGCCGATCTGGCTGAGCGGGAACGTGAAACTGTCATGTTGGGCCGTACCCATGGTCAAGCTGCAGTCCCCATAACGTTCGGACTCAAAATTGCCGTGTTCCTTGATGAATTCTGTAGACACTATGCCCGCCTGGGAGAAATCAAAGAGCGGGTTTGTATTGGAAAATTCCTCGGTGCTGTCGGTACTGGAGCGGCGCAGGGTAAAGATGCTCGTGAACTTCAGCGCCTGATTCTCACACATCTCGATTTGAGTGTCCCATTAGTGACAACGCAGGTTGTTGGACGCGATCGGTACATCGAATGGGTATCCTGGATGGCGAACGTAGCAACAAGTGTCGAAAAATTATTGCAAGAAATTCGAAACCTTCAGAGAAGCGAAATTGCTGAAGTCGGTGAGTGGTTCGATACTGAAAAGCAAGTTGGTAGTAGCACAATGGCCCACAAGAGGAACCCAATCACTGCAGAAAATGCATGTGGTTTGGCTCGCATCGTTCGATCATTCATCATACCCTCATACGAAAATGCACTACTTTGGCACGAGCGAGATTTGGCCAATAGTAGCGCTGAGCGATTCACTCTATCTCATTCCGCTATATTGTTAGATGATATTTTGGCAAAATGCGACCGCGTCATGTCAAAATGTGTTGTGGATGTCAAGAATATGCGACTGAATATTGACCGCCAGAATGGGCTCGTGATGGCTGAAAAAGTCATGATTGAGTTGGTTGATGCTGGGATTCCAAGGGACGAAGCCCATGAAATCCTGCGCAGTGCAAGTATGACTTGCATTTCTGAAGGGAGTCACCTACGCGATGTTTGTAGTACTATGGAAGCAATTACAGATCGATTTGATAATGATCAACTCGATGCAATGTTCGAACCTTCAAATCACATTGGGGTATCGGTTGAATTGGTTGACGAAGCCGTTGCAGCCGCCCGTTCTCAAATATGAGATCAAAGTGAAAGCGCAAAGAGGATGCTGCCTGTAATGGCCGCAAACCCAAACAACATCACAATCATTGCATGTGGCCCAAATTGATTTGTATCTAAAAAAGCGACTCGGAAAATTCCCCCGCTACTCATCATACCGCTAATGAGCCCGACATCATCATCCTGCTCATCGTAGTAGGGTAATTCTCTTCGTGGAATCCTCTCCAAATTATCGAGATTGAAATCTGAGTCGAGAATTGCATCCTTGGCCATGTTACGCCACTCCCAGTCTGCTGTATATCCATTACGACGCCAAACTCCTCATGTACCTACGCTTCGACGATGGTTCATGCTGCCCGAGATTCCCGGATGTGTCCACCTTTCAGTTGAAGGCGGTTGCGGGGGTACAACGTTGGGGTTACAATATGCCCGCCAAGAATTATCTGCGGGCAACCACGTTGTTTGGATTTGCGAAGAAATGCCTGATGGACAGCGCTTTTCACAGATGTTTTCTGAAGTTTCACCTGCTGTTGTTTCAAAATTCCACCTCAGTGCTGTGGGTGAAAATACCGAGGTTGGAATCAAGAGTGCAATTGACTTGTTGGGGGCTCTCGAGAATATTTCACTGGTTGTTGTGGATGATTGGACTGCTAAAACGGGCCGAGCCAAAAAGGCAACACTCAAGGCAATGCATGAATTGATTACAAAATGTACCAAAAGTGAGGTCCCATTTATTGCAATTTCTTCAGCATATGAGGACGCTGCAGGCAAAGGATGGAAGGCACGCGGGGATTTGAGCGATTGCAAAAATTGGTTCTTGCACAGGAGTTCAATGAACTCGATGATGCGCGAATTGCATTTGGCCGACGAAATTACGGAATTTATCCTAACAGATGAGGGATTCACTCCTCGTAAGTGAGGCCTTGTGACTCTGCAGCATTTTCAAGCAGTTCTTGCATTTCATCGAGAGCAGCGTCATCAGGCTCATCAAATTGTTCTGGATTGATAGCAGCTCCATCCAGAATGTCCTGACCTGCAACGGCGGGATCATCCTGGCTGTCAGCGATATTTCGCATACGCATTCGCCAGATAAATACCAGTAATCCAATTGTCAAAGCAACCATTGCATATGTGCCAACGTCTGTGGTTTCCATGTGCTGTGGAAGGCATCTCAGACTTCAGACTTGCCCATACGCGATAGCGGTTTGGACAAATGTCTACGGTGTGAGGGGGGTGGCTCTTGCCAATCACTGTCGATAAATTCTGAATCCCAGGAATCTGGACTCATAGCACCACAATTGGGACATCGAAGCGGTTGATTTTTTCCTTTTGATTTGAATCGCTGTCCGCAAATACAATTCGGACGAGTTCGGTTTCGTTCGCCACGAATAAGTCGTAACCGTTCAAGATGAACGGTGCCGTCAAAATTTGACAAACCAAACCACTCAACGTGGTCCCCTACTCTGAGTTGTTGGCAAAGTTTGTTCAATTCACCACCTTGTGAAAATGAAAGCAGTACCTTACCGGCTTCAATTTCGACATGTCCACCCTGTATAACACGGATTTTTTCGACGATGCCTTGTTCACAACCCTGCAGGTGATCATCAGTGGCCTGATTACTGCGATGCACACGGTAATCTATTGAAATCTCAGCTCCATTTTCCTGCAGATATCTGTGGGCATCTAGTACACCTTGTTCTGTTTCACCGCGAATTCCGTATAGGACGGGGCAAGGGGTACGTGGAGCAATGAGACTATGACCGGCATTTGGATCACGATTTAGAAATGTTGAGGGGAACATTTTGGACATTTCTGCAACAAGTTTTGTTGGCACCTGCCGTTGGCCAATATTCTCTCTCCACGCAGTACATTCCCATGTGAAGTCTCTATTACCTCGCCATGCAATAGCTGCACTCGCTCCAATGATACCACCAAATCCCGAAGATGTACACCAAATCCTATGTGAATATAGCTGTAATTCCTGAATCCGATGTTCCAACTCAACAAATCCTGTTACCGTATCCAAATG
>JAQXFF010000194.1 GCA_029250425.1 Candidatus Thalassarchaeaceae archaeon
CATGTCGTTGCATGCGAATCCAAACCCAATATGTTCCGGCGACATCAAACTCAACGTCCCAAGAGAGTATTGACCCTGAACTGAGATTACCCGAGTCAAATCCATCTGCGGCCGAAGTCATGTAACCTGCACCTGAATAATTCGTTTCAGCCGTGGAAAATGTCCAATCCGGACTTTCTCCTGGAACAATATTCATAGCAGATTCTGCTTCAAGCGTAAGGGTGTTATTCGTTGTCGCGAAATGATCACCTCCAGTGTAGGTTCTGTTCGAGTTCCAGTGCTGCCACAAATCCAATGTATCATTTCTCATTACACCGTCAATAAATTCTGTTTCAAACGACACTGTGCTAGGCAATGACCCTACAGATTGTGCATCTAAATCAAACTTCAGGCCGCTGATATTGTAGCCAGTACCCTGGTCATGTGCATTCATCGAAATCGCAATGGATTCGTTCGTTCGAGTACCATTTGGCAGCGAAAATGAAACCTCTGGTATAGGGTCAATTAGCGTGAAACTATAGGGCAATCGGATCAAGCCACCACTGGTAAGCGTGATATCAACAAAACCGCCCCAGATGCCGGCACTTTGAGGACGGTTCCAGGTCAAATTTAGTTCAATTACGCTTTCAGGAATCAATCCACCTAATGCAATAGAACCATTGGAGTAGTTACTGACAATTTGACTCGAATTCATTGATGTATGGCTTGTAATGACAAGATCATTGCCACCAATTTCAGACCACCGGAGCCAAAACGTCGTATTGGATGAACGAAGGTCGTAACCGTGAACTACAGCCCAGTAAGTATCGGCTTGTCCACCACCATATGCTATCGACTCATCACAATTGAAATTGCCTGAGCTTCCTACCTGTTCGTTACCCCAATCTAGAATTCCATTGCCATTTTTATCTCTGTAAAGATACATGTCTAAATCGATGCCAGATTGATGACATCCAATCTCAACCTCAATCAATTGATTGGATTCAGCAGTAAATTCACGAATATACGATGATGACGTCACATCTCCAGGGTCGTCTTGGTACACCACTTCGCTAGACAAATATTGTGGGATTGTAAACCCATAAGCATTGATTGAATCCACATCCAATGAAACCGTTGATCCAATTCTATGTTGTGAAGTACCCGTCATCTGTGTCCAATCAGAAAGAGTGGTTGACAATCCTGAATCCAAAGGTGAGATGTAGCCGACACTGATATTCAATGGATTGTCATTTGTATTGACACCATGCATAGCAGAATGTAGTAACATTTGCTTCGTACCGGGTGTATCATCAGCGACGATAATCTCACGGCTCCCACCACCATTGGTGTAATGGGCATATTTGCCACCCCCTTGATGTTGACCAACAGAGCCTGTTTCCATCACGACCGTTCTCGGCCCATAGGCTGCCGGATCATCCAGATAGAAGGGATGATCCGCTTCGCTCATCCAATGAACATCCACGTCCGTAAAGGCGTTATCAGGCCAATCAACATCGACAAGAATCGAACCATTCCCGGACAGTGAAGTAGGCCAATCCATGGTCAAAAATTTCCAGTCACCTGACTCCGCTCGCCAACCCCAACGTTGTGCCCCCTGCAGCCAAGTTTCATCGTAGAGTGTTTGATTACTGACATTACCGTCAATTTGGTTTGGAACGATTGAAAATGGGCCGCTAAATCCAACATTGGTAATCACAGGCCATGTCCAGTCACGCGTTGTATTGTTTGTTGTGGCGTGAATTCGCAATCCATGCTGCTTGAGTCCCCCGCGTGCTGTGATTGGAACGTCAATCGTGACATTGACTTGGGTTGTATTACCCGGAGCAATGGTTACATTGGAAGGAGCAGAAATCCAGGAATCATTGGCAGGACCAAATGCTGTCCAATCGAATTGGACCTGGAGAGGATCTTTGTTAGGTTCACGTACAAATTGGCGCCAGAGAGCTACGATGAGGCCATCTCCTTCCCAATCATGTGGATTGCCAACACGGGCTTCAACCTGTCCCGATTCGTACACATGTTCTGTAATCATTGACAATTCATTTGATTCGGTCCAATCACCATCATCAACATAACTATCATTGTTGAAATCGCTGGTCCAATTCCCATCGCCATCACTATCCGTCCATCGGTAGATTCGGAGGTGTAGACGGTTCTCTGACTGCAAATTCTGGTTGCCATCAAATCCTTCCCCTTCCATTACCGCTCGTGCGCGCACCAATGTGGCTGATGAAGGCAAAGACAAATTGGCATCACCGGCGATGTGAATGGGAAATGCCCAATCGGGTCGACTCTGATGCCCATCCCAAGTCGTGTTATTTCCTGTATCAGTACTATTCCATACCATATGATGGCCGGCCAACGGTACAAGTTCAGATGGCATCAATGTAACATCCATCGGGACACTGCCACGATTTACAAGTGACAGTTGCATACTTTGATTTTGACCAGGCAAAATATAGTTGAGATTACCATCACGGTGGGCCCCTTCATTCTGCCCCGTCATCCATGCTGCTGGACTGACAAGCAATGAACCATCATCACCATCTAGTGCAGCGACTGCACGGCTGGCATTCATCCAGCCACCACCCTGTACTAGAGGGTCGTAACCACGATCATCAGATGTAGACATGACCAAATCTCTGAAATTCTGAGAATCGGGCCAAGCGCCTGAATTGTTCAACCATGCTTCGTAAATGATTGCAGCCAAACCTGCTGCGACAGGTGTGGCCAGTGAAGTGCCTGCCCAGGTTGTATGAGCATTGTTTGCGTTTGTCACTTCATTCAGGGTCTTATCACCTGTCGCTGACCATCCAACAGCAACAATATCTGGATCTAGGCGGCTGACTGAATTGGGTCCACGGTTTGACCACGATGCGGATTCGCCCCAATTGTTACCCTTGGAAGAAAATGCGCCGACAGAAATGACACCGTGCGCACCTCCTGGTGATGCGGTTGTCCCATAACCGTGCCCGCCATTTCCTACAGCCACGAAATATGTTGTTTCTGGGGAATGAACTCTTGTTAACCAGTCTAG
>JAQXFF010000201.1 GCA_029250425.1 Candidatus Thalassarchaeaceae archaeon
ATGCTGAACCTGTTGCGCCTCCGGCACCTGTCGGATTTGGTGACGAGTACAGTGCACCAGAACCTGATCCTGAATATATTCCTGCGGCACAACCTGTTGAGGAAGTCGTCGAGGTAGAGGACGCCCCTGAAGAAACAAATATGCCGACATCTGCTTCATTGAAACGATTGAAGAAGGCGGAATTGGTTGAACTCGCGACATTACAAGGGCTCGATAGTAGTGGAACAAAAGCCGACATCATTTCACGATTGATCCGTTGAAACAGTTTCTGGCATTTCCAGAAAATGTTTCGAAACGGTTTCCGAAACCTAACAGAAACGTTTCCTTTATAGACCGGTCCGATTAGATGGGCGTTTGAGGGAGAAATCCCTCATGATGGGATGGGAACCATATGAGCACTAGCGAAAACCGCAAATTGACGATAGCAAGAGAAATGGCCAGTCTGCAAGGGGAGGTGGACGACCTTCGGAAGTTAGTCAATACGTTGCTAACCATCATCATGGAAGAAGCGGACGGCGTACATTCTGGAGCTGCACCAGTCCAAGCGGGAACTCCTCGCGCGGGCATTTCCATGTGATACATGGGATGAAAATATATGAAAATTGAAGAAGCATGGATTCAGGCATCAGAAACCACTGGCGTTGATCTAATCAACGTCGAGATTGGCACTGGCCTAACACTGCTTCTGATTTTCTTTGAAGTTGCTTGGTGGTTCGGTCTAGGATTGTTTTTGAAAAGCCGTGTTAACAGCAAATCAGACGATGTCTAAATTCATCCTTTGATGACACAAAAAGGCCGTAATTTGGCAACAGGTCGTGCTAGGCCGGCCTCAGTTGTCAAACGAATGACTTGATCAACATCTTTGTAAGCATCTGGGGCCTCTTCGGAAAGAACATTCGGCGTATTTGCATAAACAGAAATTCCCTTTCCAGCCAACTCCTCTTGAAGCGCCAAACCATCAATTGAATTTCGGGCTTGAGTTCTCGACAATTGGCGCCCCGCTCCATGGCATGAAGATGAAAACGCATCATTTGAACCTGCAACAGGTCCTGCAAGAACGTATGATGCCGTACCCATATCACCAGGGACGAGAACTGGTTGACCTACACCACTGAATTTTGGAGCCAATTCATTGTGATCTCCACCCAGTGCCCGAGTCGCCCCCTTCCGATGAACACAACAATTGCAGGAAGAACCGTGAACGACGTGTTGTTCAACTTTGGCAATATTGTGACATACATCGTAGATCACCTCCAATTCACCATCTGTACCAAGATGTGCACGAAGAGTTTCCCGCAATCTCTGTGTCAATGCACTGCGGTTGGCAAATGCATAATTTCCAGCTGCTTGCATCGCCTCGAAGTAGGCCATCCCTTCTTTGGAATGGAATGGTGCTGCGGCCAATTGACGATCAGGCAAGGTGATGTCCCAATCTTCAGCATACCAACCTGCTGCAGTTTTCTTGTAACGCGCTTCCAATCCGGAGACATGATCCGAGCAGACTTGATGACCCAATCCACGTGAACCTGTGTGAATCATTGCAGTCACTTGCCCTTGGCGTAAACCAAAGGCTTTGGCGGCTTCAACATCAAGGATACTTTCGACGACTTGCAACTCCATGAAATGATTGCCAGAGCCTAAAGTCCCAAGAGAAAGAGAACCTCTCTTGCGTGCCAATTCCGAAAGGCTTCTTTCACTTCCCTCCAACAATCCATTTGATTCCATTGAATCCAAATCAGCGTGGTGTCCGAGTCCCAGTTCAACAGCAGCCTTTGCACCTTCTGATAGGATGGATTCCATGCCGGATTCAGACAATTTCACTCCACCTTTGGCAGAAGGGCCTGCGGGGATTCTACCCTTGAGTCGTCGACCGAGCTTTTTCATATCCCGCAGATCATTTTGTTCTAAATCTAAAGCACACAATCGAACGCCGCAATTGATGTCGAATCCAACCCCACCTGGGGAAATTACACCACCTTGGTCAATATCTGTTGCGACAACTCCTCCGATTGGAAATCCGTATCCATAATGAAAGTCAGCCATGGCCCAAGCATTGCCTACAACACCCGGTAGTGCGGCAGTATTGGCCAATTGTCCAGGCGATTCATCGGTTTGGTTTGACAAGTGCTTAGAATCAGCAACAAGCATAGCGTCGACTTTCATTGCACCGTGTCTTTTGATACGATGCAAACCGGCACCTGCCGATTCAATATGGTCGCGCCACGCGTCACTCACACCTTGCGCTACCACCGGTGTTTGAAGTCGCTTTCGGCGACGGCACCCTATGGGTGCCGGCCGACTCATTCATGAACGGGCTCCAATTCCGGTCTACTGAGGATGCCCATGGCCTTCGGTGACATCGACATACCATATTTCCACGAACAGGGGTTTGTGCGCAAGGTTTGTCGTGTCACAAACCTCTGGTTTTGGACACGAGACCCCTCCCGTGATACATCTGGTGATACCACGGAAGATGAGTACACATTCATCGGAGCCCCTATTATTCAGGGCTATCCTCAACGGGGAAAAGCTCTGAAAGATGCCATGCGGGAAACATTTCTCAACTACTTCGAAGAGCATGCCCATACTCGAGTTGAGCCCTACCCAGTTATCGCAAGGTGGCGTGATGATATTCACCTCACAATTGCCTCTATTGCTGACTTTCAACCGCATGTCACGAGCGGAATTGCCCCTCCGCCAGCGAATCCATTGACCATTTCACAACCTTGTATCCGCCTCACCGATGTGGCCGCAGTTGGCCGCTCAGGGCGCCATTTAACCACTTTTGAAATGATGGCCCATCATTGCTTTAATCGTCCTGAAGAAGGTGACATAAAATATTGGATGGAAGAATGTATCCGTTTTTGTGATGATCTTTTTGTGAACAGATTGGGCATCAACCCCAATGAGATCACTTACGTCGAAAACCCATGGTCGGGTGGAGGAAATGCGGGTCCTGCAGTGGAGGTCATCGTTGGGGGCCTTGAACTTGCGACTCTTGTATTCATGAATTTAGAAGAGTCTGACAATGGCGATGTTGAAATCAAGGGTGTTCGATATGGCGAAATGCCATTACAAATCATCGACACAGGGTATGGTCTCGAACGATTTTGCTGGGCTGCCGCTGGGACACCGACAATTTACGAAGCCATTTATCCAGAGACCGTCACATGGTTACAAGAAGAATCTGATTTCCATGCCCGTTTATCCCAATTGGGCAACATCGATATGGATGCGCTTCTTTCGGAACTATCTCGTCTTGCAGGTATTTTGAACATCGATGTTGGAACGGATGTCGAGTCGCTTTACAACCGCTTGTCCGAGCGTCTTGCCGACCGGGGAATTTCAATTACTGTAAATCAATTGAAGGCTGTAACTGAGCCACTTTCATCTATTT
>JAQXFF010000220.1 GCA_029250425.1 Candidatus Thalassarchaeaceae archaeon
AGTGGTTTCACTGGGTTCGTCTAGTTGCGCAGGGGGTCCGCTCACGGACTACCCTATGCTCAATTGACCATGGGGTCATCATTGGATTGACTAACGTCGTATCCTTCAGGTGCCGGTAGCATCGACTTGCTGCGTTCAACCATGTCTCTGACATTGTTCTCGATCTTTCGCGCATCTTCAAGCAACTCGTCTAGTGGAATCTCTTTGTCCAACAATTCACTCACAGCCTCAGTTGCAAACGCGGCTGCACGCGCGTCAGGATACATGGGGTTGCAATCTGCTAGAAGTGCAGTAATGTCTAGACCACGACGGTCGCCTTCAGACAACAAGTAACCGGCTACACCTGCAACAATCCCTTGCTTCATGCGAGATACGCCGGCTGCTGCCAATGCCTTGCGTCCCAATGGGTGACTTGCGACGCCCCAAAGGTCGCCCTCTTCCTTTTCACCAATCTCATTGGGTACGACACCATCGATGATGATGAGGCGATCAAAACCACCTTCTACGAACCACTTGAGTACAGTCTCAGCAAACTTGACATCATAAGCATCAGGGAATTGAATCTCAGAAGTAAATACACCCACATTCTCGCCCTGATAGACACGCACAGGGTGCTTGGGTACAGATTCCTGGACCAAGGCCATGGCGGGGAAGTTCTCATCGAGAACCGTCCCCATCTGCTCCAAATTCAAAGCGCGAATGATATGGCTGGCCGCAATTACACCGACCATTCCAGTGCTGGAAAATCCACAGATGGCGGTTCCACCAAGCCTGGACGCATCTGCATCTCCATGCAGAACCAATGCGTAACCATCACCCACCATTGAACTCACCTTTCACCTGTGTCTCAAGAACCCGTCGCTCATTCCTCAAAGGCTTCCCAGTCTTCATCTTCGGGATACTTGTACCACCATTGACCAACTTCGTCCTTCCACCATTCGACACCTTCCTCGTCAACATGGTAGTCCTCATCTTGAGTATAGTCCCATTCAGCTTCTTCCTCGTATTCCTCTTCGACAACCTCAGCAACCGGGGCGGGTCGAGAACCAGCGCGCCGATCCACCTTTCGAGGTTTGGTCATTGAGACGGTACTTGCCTTGGTGGTCAGTTCATCCAAACTGCGACCTGTGGGCATGTCTTCCATATCTGGTTGAGTACGAACTCGCTTCTTCGGCTTGGGTTGCCATTCTTCGTCTTCAAAGTCTTCTGCATCTTCGTCTTCTTCTTCACGCATGGCCATGCGCAAACCAACGAATCCCAAGAGAGCCAAAACCACCACTGCAACTGCGATGAGAAGCATCAGATTGCTGCCTTCTTCTGTGCCGTCTGCTTCTCCCTGATTGTTCCCATTATTGTCAGTAGAATCGTCAATAGTTTGGTTGACACTGACAAATCCATATGGGAGTAAAGTATAGTCTGAAACACCAAGCCATCCATTTGCAGTCAAATCAATATCGACTGTGACGGTCCCATTCAGTGGAACGATTCCTTCACTCCATGCATTGGGTGACAGAGTGAAAGCCAGTGACTCACCTGAATCAATCACCACCTCACTGCTTGCGATATTGTCAACAAATAGTGGGAGGTTTTCACTGTAAGTGAATGCGATGTTTACAAAAATACTGACGTTGTTATTGTTCATTAGAGTGCAATGCATCGAATTTGCATCAAGGTCAGCCATGGCCTGAGTACTATTGTCACGTATGTCCCAAGAGGGGTCGCAGGTGATTTCCACAAAGATCAGTTGAGGTGTATCATAGGTGCAAGAGTTGTCATCAACTTGAGCCAGAGGGTCGAAGTTGTTGGCATTGGCATCTGTGCACCCAACCTGTGGTGGAGGGTGGAGATCGACCCTGAGGGTGGATGGGGACATTGTGAGCCACCATGGAGTGGTTGGAGTCACATCCAACCAACCACCTGTAGGATAGTTGACTGGAATTGACAGAGTCCCTGCTGAATCAAACTGAGCCATTCCTGATTCTCCAAATACCTCGGTCCCATTGCCAAGTTGCCAATCGACATTGAGGCCGCTGAGAAGGTCCTGTTCGGCCACCGATGAAGTCACTGCACTGGCATGGGCTGAACCCAATCCCTCTGCATCAAGTTGAATCGTAGGGGTGTTTGTTGACAACGCAGCATCAACTGTGACGACAATGTCTGTACTACTGCTTGCAGATACAACCGATTGTCCAGCTGCTCCGTAAGAGCCACCTGCCCAAGATGCGCTCACTTGTCCAGAGCCGCCGTGCGCCTGCCATTGATCAACAAAGTCGGTCCAATCAGCCCAACTTTCTGTGGCGATTCCAGTAAGACCAGTCGACACATTTGTCGACCATGATTCCCCATCGACTGTTACAGTTAACGCTACAGATTCATCGGATAAAGGAGCGCCTTCACTCGACAATTGAACATTGATTGAGAATGAAGAACCATCGTGGAGATGAACACCACTGTGTGTGCCATCATCATACGTACCATCACCTGTGACATCCAATGTCAAAGTGCTTTGTCGAGTCGTATCGTTTGTGGAATGAACTGGGCCTGTTGCAGTTACATTCCACCAAGCGTTGTCATCGCCATCAACAGTGACCGCTGCTGCCCAATGATTCTCACCATCGGTCAAACCTGAGAGAAGCATCGAAGTCGTGGGGTCACCACTACTGATATTGGCATAAGGAGTCAAACCCGTTGCGTTGCTGAAATCAGCATTCTCAACGAAGAATAACGTATACGCCAAATCGTTGGATGGCGAAGGGGTGAATGAAAGGTTCAACACACCGCCATTGTCATTGGGAACGTCATCCAAACTGACAATTGCTGCATCAGGTGGTGTAGTATCGTAGACTGGTGGAACATCTGGAACATTCACTGAGATAATGTTGGATAGGTTGGATACAATGCCATATTGATGAACCGAACGCACGGCATAATCCCATTCTTGATTGGTGACTCCATCTGTGTCCTGGTGTCCGTTGACGATTGTCTCAACAAGAGGTTGGGTAATCGAAATCTGTGTACCTGTTGGCGCTCTGAACAATTGGTAAGTGATGAAATCTGACTGTAAACCTGTGGTGTTCGACCACATCACACTCACCTGACTGTAATTGAAACCGTACACCCAGAGATTGGGTGCTGGTGGCACCTGAATGTTGGATGCACCCGCTGTCCAGTCAATACTCAACGAATCAAGAGTCACTGTGCCATTTTGCGTGCAAGTGATATTCACAGGGATCTCCATCATCCCAGTTCCAAGTTCCATGAAGGTGTTCAATACATTGGAAAGGTTTCCATTTGTAGGATTTGTTTCTACAACGAACGTGGCTGCATACGACATGTTCAGAGCGGACTGGGTGATGGTTCCTGCACCGATGCTGCGAGCGACTGGATCCAGTGTCCCCCATGGCGTATCGTAGTAATCGTAATTGGTCGCGACATTGGCCAATTCAGTCACGACATTGGTAATCAACAGGCCTTGATCAGATTGGCTCAATGGATTTGAGGAGCTGGCATAACCTGCCATTGACATCTCCATCGTGCTGTCTCCTTCAAGGTCCCATTCCAGTGTATGCCATGCGCCGATGAACAAACCAGCAGTCGCTTCACCGGCAGCCACAATTTGTTCAGATAGGCCATCGCCATCCAAGTCAGCGAATACAATGTCTCGTGGTGATGTGTGAGGAGTGAAAGTGGTGGATGTGGAATTGACGGTACCATCGCTATTGAATGAATTCATTTCCAAAGATCCAGTTTGCGTACTGTCGGAACCATCAGGCGCACCTTCGAATGCTCGGAATACATCAATACTGCCATCTCCATCATGATCACCAATTGAGTAATTTGTCAATCCAACCATATTGGAATTGACTATGTTCCAAGCAGTACCATTCCATGTGGCCATACATGCTGCCGAACTGGTTGGGCCCATCAGGTCCTGATATCCATCCGCGTTCCAATCAAAAATCTCGAAAGGTCCACTGGAGCACTCAAAGTCCTGCATCGATGCAAACCAACTGTTGCTGGAAAAATTCCACAGTGTATTGTAAGAAGTCATCATGTCAGTCTCGCCGACAATCACAGTTTGATTGCCACCGTAGAATGAACCAATGCCAACGTGAGCGAAGTTTTCAAGACCTGGAATCTGATTTCCAGATGAGACTGTTGCGGTGACCGCTGTGGTGAATACACCTCCACTGAATGAACGCATTCCGAGAGTTCCATCTGCATCAATGGAGACGATATCGTCCTGACCATCGCCATCCATATCCGCTAGAAGTGCATCTTCGAATTTCTCATTCATTGTTACATTCGTTGAATAAGACCAACCGTTGCCTGAAAGATGCTGACAGAGCATATTTTCATCTTCTGCAACAACAAGAACGTCGGTACTGCTATCATTATCTGAATCTCCAACAATCAGTCGATCAGCATCGTAGCAAGTTGGAATCCAACTCGTCACAATTGAGGAACCGCTCCACTTTAGCCAGCCGATATGGGGCCAAATTGTACCATTACTGCCCAAATGATCGGGTACCAAATAGATAGGGTCCTCCAAACCATCGCCATCCATATCACCAACGGTCAAGTCGGTCACTGCCCCTATACCACTGAATTGAGCTCCAAGATCTGGCATGAGTTCCACAGTGATGTCCGATGATGCCATCAGGGCTGATTTCGGCAATCGCCAACCACCAGTTTGCAACCATGTTTGGTTTCCATTTGCAGTTGTCGATGTGGAGGCTGTGCCGCCATTGAATTCGTTTTGCTCACCCACTTGGCCATCGCCATTGCCACCAAGGTGCCATTCAAATTGCCCATCACTATCAACATCTAAGGTCAGTGAACCAGGAGAAGGATCTGCAGAATCGTAATTCAAGTGAAAACTCGAACTGTTGATTGTGGTATTTCTCCCGACACTCAAATTGACCGTGGAAGTGGATTGATTGTCCGTATGAACCTCAACATTTGAATTGCCATCAGCAAATGTTTCAATCGTACCCGATGTTGGGTTTGCCGATACAATTGGGATGGATGCAAAGGTGCTCAAAACCATCAATATTGCGAGAATGTACGAGCGCGAAGCGCTCGCCTGCGCGGGGGTACGCGTGAGGGGCATCTGCCCTGCGGACATTATCAGGGGGTTATGTCGCCTTCGGCGTGGAAGTTGAAAAAATGGCAATAACAAATGTAACAATAGATTCGCCGAATATTCTGTATCGCTGCAAAAAATCAAAGGTGCTTGTGATTATCATAAAGTTACCATAGTAACGATTAAAATAACCCGTCGATTGGTTGGGATTGTTCAGGTGGCTGCTTCATGAAGGGTTTGGAAGGAGCAGGAAACAACCGTGTAATGATTCGTGTAGGCGATGTCGAAATTGATATTTCAGGATCACAAAAAGAGGTGGATGCACAGATGATGAATATCCGTGAAGGTGAAGATTGGTCAACCGCCATTGCTAGGGTTCGAAGTGTGCGTGAAACCGCCATCGCTGCAGCCGTTGAAGCCGCGAAGAAAAGTGGTTTGCCAGAGCGAGGTTCAGCATTCCGTTCATTGATTGAAAACAGTGCCATCTCCAAGAAGCCTGATCAGGTTCTAGCCGCCATTCATTATCTGCGCGATGTTGAAGGAATCGATGATTCGCCTCCGCGCGTATTGAAGAAACTCTTCGATGACAGTGGATTGGTGTCTCCTGATAACCTCTCTTTGTATCTAAATCGATTAATCGAGCGTGGATTTATTTCATGCCCGCCTAGTGCAAAAGAAAAGAATCGGTATGCAGTACTCACTCCAGAAGGTCGAGCGCACTTGGATCGCCGCTCAAGTGCCTGAGGTTTTGTAATGGCTGAAATCGGCCCCGGTGCAGATCTTTCATTCCAGTCCTTTGTCGGACAAGATTTGCGTGGTGTTGATCTTTCAGGAGCCAATCTTCGAAGAGCTATTCTAGATCGAGCAGATCTTGAAGGTGCAAATCTTTCTGGTGCAAATTTACAGAATGCGTCTATGATTGGAACCAATGCCATGAAAGCAGCATTTGACGATGCTGATTTACGCAATGTCACGGCCAAAAAAGCACGGTTCGGTTTGGCTAATTTCCAAAATGCTCAGATGGATGGAGCGGATCTTCGAGGGATACGTGGACGATATGCTGTGTGGCGAGGAGCAAACTGGTGGGATGCTCGAATGAACGATGATCTTCGAGCAGCATTGTCCAAAAAATGGCCACGTGAAGATTGATTATTCCTCTTCACTGATTGGCTGGGTGAAGGACACCAAATTTGTCGACGTTTGGGGTAGAGCTGCCCTACCTGAGGAGAACAACATCGGTATCACAGCCGATGTGAGGCAAAAGAAGCCGCAGCAAGCATAGATGTAATACATTGTAGCGAATGTCAATGAGGCTATCTCAGGCAAATGTGTCGCGGCTTCATTACTGGCCGAACCGGCCCACAAATTTACACTAATCAGCAATAAGGCCCCCAAAGCGCCACAATGAATACCTCTGCGATTACCTCTGAGAAGGAGAACCCCACCAGCCAATAATGAGCCCGTTGAAAGCAAGAGAATGATGCCGCTCCAATTCCCATATGTTGAATTTGAAAAATGGTCATCATATTGTGCCAAATCTTCCTGAGTGACATTGGCTTCACTTTCAGTAAACTGTTTCGCGAGTTGAGTTTCGTCGGCTTCAGTAAACAGTTCATCAGACATGAAAGAACCGTAGGCCGCAAAGCCAACCATTGCTGCTCCCAAAAGCAGTATGATTGCAGCTACTGTTGGAATGCTGTGGTTTGGACGGATGGGGATTTCGGGCATGACAAGCACTTCCTCAACGTCCATCATGACTGAACCAATTTCATCCGACATGATACCGCCTCGGTTCCGACACTCCTTAATCCTCGGTACATTTTCTCAATGCATCCGCAATTTCTTGGGGGACTGGAATTTTCTCAAAGGACTTCATGTTCACACAAACTGTGACCACACGCGCATCCCAGCAAAGGACTTCTTCCTGATTGTAAAACAAGTAACGCCACACAATTGAAGATCTGCCGACCGATTCAATCCACAATTTACAAACAACATCATCTCCATATCGAAGTGGAGCCAAATGATCTGCTGAAGTGTGTACTGCGGGGAAACCAAGGTGCATTTCTTGTGTGATTACTGGATAAGAAATACCACATATTTCCTCCCACGATTCCTCAAAGAAACGGTGGGCTAAATCGAAATATTCGGGGTAGAATACTACCTGTGCAAGATCTATCATCGGGAAGTCAACCCGGCGGCGGAGATTCACGGCCATGTTACTGGCTTACGCTCCACTACGATGAATATGGCGGACCCACCGCGATTCGAACACGGGTTTGAGGCTCCGCAAGCCCCAGTGATATCCAGGCTACACTATGGGTCCAGCGAGCGGGCCACCGAACACTCTGTCTTAACCCAAACGGTTCAAGCACTATTGGTGTAAATTCGCTTTCCAGTCATTGAATCCTGCTTCCAAGCCAACTCTTTACAGTATCTTGGGATGAAAAATCCAATTTTTCGAGGTGTAAGTCCATGGTTCTTCATTTTCAGATCAATGGACAACCATGCAACAATCTGCGAGGCTGTACAGCCTGGATTGATATTGACGAAATTGAGAATCTCTTCTTTCAGGCGGCGAAGCCTGGCTTCCTTCTGGGTTCCTTTGGCCATACTGTCTACTTGTCCTCGGAAGTATATGAGTCAAGGTTGGGGGACCCCCGGGGGGCCCACACAAAAGCCGCTTACTGCAATGGAAGCATGACTTTCCAGCGAGGTTCAGCCAGCTTCTTGGCTTTAGGGCCAGTACGAGGATTTGGAGTTTTGTCAGTCAATGTTCCATGCATCCCGTGTACACTGAATTTGATGCGTGCTTCAACAACACGATCGCGTTCTGCCATTTGCAAGGTTTCATCATCCAGATCGATTGTTGCAAGAATGTCTGAATCACTTGCATCTCGCATCTCAAGACTGTTTCCCGATAGAGTTGCTCTCGGTGAGAAATCTTGGTCATCTGGATTGTCCATCCAGACGTCCAAATCAACGACCACTTTGCCTCGACTCGAGACCTTCTTGATGTCGATTGAAGTCACCATCAGACTCTTCGAGAAGGCCCGGGTTCAAATCGCTTCCCATCAATTATTGTGGCCAAATTGTAACAATATTGTTGGATTTGTTACCAAAGGGGGCCAAACGTACGTTTAGGTCCCCTAAATTAGGTGTTTCAAAGTTTATTTGGGATTGTAACGACGTTACCAATTCATCTCAAACACCGACTTCGTTGATTCGAGGGACAAGGAATGTGATCTCAACAATCAGTTCCCACTCATTGCCACCATCAGGGTCAACTTCGTCTAT
>JAQXFF010000231.1 GCA_029250425.1 Candidatus Thalassarchaeaceae archaeon
CTGAAACTACTCTATTGAACACTGGTTTCTCTCTTGACACTTGGGATGAGCATTTACTAGCTAATCAAATCCATACATTCTCTATGATCATCCAAGATGCCAATGGCGTCCAAACATTGGATGATATCGCCGTTTATCTTGCTGGACAATCATATGCCCCACTCGGGCAATTCAATTACGATCCAAGACAGGCTGTACTTTCGACAGTAACTGGTAGCCATGTTGAGCCAATTTCTGCGGTTGTGACACCAATGTCTGCTGACACGTCGAGATTGGATATCACATTCCGCATGGATTGGGATACACCCACTTCACAGAATTGGTATGTCCCTGGTGTTACGGTGACTGATGACACGGCAACAGTAGCCAATCTCAACAATCTGAATGCTTTACGCTGGCGTCTCGACAATGTTTTGGTCGCAGTGGCTACAGATTTAGTTGATTTGACGCCACCTCTTTCTGAAGGAAATGCAAGCACACTCAATGTCCAAGAGGGTGATGAACTCATTATAGATGGAATTGTGCAATATAGCGCCACCTCCGTCCCAATTTTGGTTCCAAATGAAAACCTGTCTGTACGTGCCCAAATTCTTGTGGGCAGTGTTGTTGTTGAGAAGGTTGTAGCGGTACAATCTGGTGGGTTTTTCAGTGCCCCACTCGTGCTGCCAGAAAGGACACCCCCTGCACAACAATTGCCGATCGAATTGACCGTTCTAAACGTCCCTGGGGCCGGTACAGCGCTTCCCAATACTGACTCGAGCATTGTCATCGATAGCAATGCACCTCAAGTCGTGTTTGATCAATTCCGTTTCCCTGCCTCATCACTCTTAAAATTGGAAAGTGATCAATTGGGTGCGGTCCAAATCGACCTGCTCATCGAAGATTCAGGCGGGGTACCTACAACCAATTTGACAGTCCACTGGGATTTTTACAGGAATGGCTTACCAAGACTAGGCATTGGCGGGATTGGCGAATTACAATTTGTGAGTGTTGATGGAGACCAAGCCCACTTTGGAAACCAGCTCGACATGCGCCCTAGTGATGGAAATAAGTTGCAAAATGGCGATCAAATCAGTGTTTGGTTTGAAGGTGAAGATCTGGCCGGAAATGCCCTTGAGGGCGAGGGTACGGAAGGTGCCCCAAGGTACCCATTGCTGGAAATCATTGAGTTCGTATGGATACATGCAGATTGGGTAATATCCCCCTCATCTCCAGAATATGGGGAATCTGTCGAAATCCATGCAATGTTCATGAACACGGGTTTGCGAGGTGGTAGCATCAATGTAACACTCGCGGAACAAAGAGATGGAGATTTGATGGATATTGATTCAAAAACCCTCAATTTGTCATCTCTTGATTCGGATGCAACAATCATGTTCGAGTGGGAGGCTTGGAAGGCAGGAACTCCCGAACTTTACATTTACATCGATGGCGACTATGAGAATCCAATCCCTGTTGTTGAGTTCACGGTCATTGGCGAAGAGAAAACAGAAGGTGCTCTAACGACAACCATTCTGTTGGTTGCAGTTGTTGGCGTTTTGGCCGTCATAGTCGTTGCCTTACTCGGCGTTATTGTGCTGCGAAAGCCAAGTGATTCAATAGATGATTACCTTGATGATTCTTGGGATGAAGAAGATGTGGCGTACGGTGCCAACATAGGGATTCGACTTGATTACGAAGAAGATACGTTGTGGAACACAGTTTCTCGACACGGGATCTATGACAAAGATGCCTTCCTTGCTCATGCGCGGAAATATGATCGTGATCAGGATGGATTCCTTGATGCTGATGAATTAGACAGAGCGGCGACAGATTTCACAAATTTGATGTCACAGTCTACTTCACCTACGGAGGATGAATATCCGCTTGATTTCAACGACGATACAGTTGCTCACATTATCGAATCTAACGAAATTCTTGACAAAGATGCATTCCTCCACTTTGCCAATTCATACGACGAGGATCAAAACGGATATCTCAAGCAAAGTGAGTTGAATCGTGCGGCTGCTGACTTCATCAAATCAGGGAGAAACACTTCTGCACCGGTCCAAACGACACCAAACCCTCGCTTGCTATCAGTTGCCGAAGTTCGTTCGGCTCTTCCAGATTGGTCAGAAGAAGACGTAAATGCTTGGATGGATAAAGGCTGGTCTGCTCAGCAGATTATCGATCAACATGCTGAACCTGTTGCGCCTCCGG
>JAQXFF010000242.1 GCA_029250425.1 Candidatus Thalassarchaeaceae archaeon
GGACGTCAAGCACTCATTCTACCGTGCCTTGGAAGAACTGAAATTGACCCGGCTGGGTTCGTTACAGTTGAGAATTCAATGGGTGTTGTCCACTCATCAACAGGGAAACTAAAACCTGCTTCTCCAGAATTACTGAGTGAACCTGCAATTATTTGTCAAATTGGTGCCAATTGCTTTGGCAATCAGCCATTTGATTGGATGTCTTTCACAAATACACACGATCGAACTCGCGACCTAATTGAAGCAGTAATCCCTGGCTTCACAGACTACAACCAACGAGTTCGCAAGAAGGGAGGATTCTACCTCCCAAATGGACCGAGAGATGGCCCTACATGGAATACACCTTCGGGTAAAGCTGTCATCTATTCTCACAAATTGCCTGAGAGAGAAATCCCCGAGGACCGGTTCATTTTGATGACTCTAAGAAGTCACGACCAGTATAACACAACAATCTATGGCATGGATGATCGATATCGAGGGATTTACAATTCACGCCGTATTGTGATGATGAATTCGAGCGACATGGATGAATTAGGACTTAGACCCATGGATGAAATTGATTTGACCAGCCACTTTGAGGGCCGGGATATATTAGCAGAAAAATGGAAAGTAGTACCGTACGAAATACCGCGGAAAAATCTAGCAGCATATTTCCCCGAAGCGAACGTACTTGTCCCACTTGACTCCGTCGCGAAGGGCAGTAATACACCAACTTCGAAGTGGATCGAAGTGAGCCTCAAACTTCACAAGGATTGAAAATAGGTGGCGGTGAGGGTTGAGTATGTCGGAAGAGGATTGTGGGGCGACTTTTGCACTGCCTTTGGCTGAAAATATGGAAGTTGTGCCCGTCACCATTGATGTCACCGATGACGCAATGATGGCAATGGAAGGCGCAATGGCCAATGCCGACGAAGGGGATGTCCTCGTGGTCAGTGTACTCGGCGGTGGTTGTTCAGGATTTATGTATGATTTACAAATTCAGGGTCGCCCTGGTGAAGAGGGATGGCAATACATTACCTGTGACGACGTCACAATTGCAGTTCATGACAAAGACAGTGTCCAACTGACAGGAATCACGCTTGATTTTGTGAATAGTCTGATGGGTGGGGGCTTCAAAGTCATCAACCCCAACGCTCAGAAAGCCTGTAGTTGTGGCAAATCTTTCCGTTAATCAACGCCCCTTAGAACCCCTTTAGGTCGGGTTTAGCAGGCGGTATTGCATCTTCCCCTTCCTGTAGTGTGGAAGGGGTTCTCAGCATGTCCTCAAAGTTGAAAGATTCTGTTTTCCCAATACTTTCCCCATTTGTTAGTAAATGCTCCTTCAATGAACGAAGCGGATTCAATTCCATTCTGTCATGCTCTCTAGTAAACGCATACAATATTGGATCGTGAGAATCTACAATCTGATTTTGGAATACCATTCGAACCCGTTCGGAACGTAGACCTGCGAAAAATGAAATTTCAACCATAATGGCCACTGCAGCAGCGCTGTAAAGTACAATGAGTACAATTCCTGCGAACCATATTGGGTCAGAGAATATTGAATTACTAGCCCCGATTTGAGTCAAGAATAATTGTCGACTCAATAAGAAAAGTAAACCCAAACCCACAACAGGTGCGAGAATGTCATCTACAAGACGTTCCATTGGTTGCATTCTTCGTTGACTCGTATCTGCAAAAACAAGTTCACCATGCGAGGCCGCTTTGACGATGACAATGATACTGGTAAGAATCAGGAATAACACCACAGTAAATGTGATTCCAACCCATGTGGGCAAAGGCATGTACGATACGATGAGATAGCAAAATAATCCAAGGAAAGCCGTCGTTGGTAGGCGGTGCATATGTTCAACCATGGCATCTTCATCACGTACCCCCGTATCTAGCCGGTGAATTCCAATGATTCCCCAGTGCATTACACGCATGACAATGTTGACAACTTTAGCGAGAATTCCTCTGTCGATAAGTAACCACTCAGCGGCCAATATCAGTGGGAATAATAGCACGAAAATGATGGCGCCAATCAAACCGACCAAGGGTGACAGGATCAAAACTGGTAGAAGCATGAAATGGGGTAATTTCAGCGGATGCAATACATCCATCTCGATCCGGCCTTGGCGTGATGAATCGATGGGCAACCCTCTGGCAAGGTGGTCTAATTCTTGACGGCGAACAGATAGGGGTTCTCCTGCATCGAGAACCTGACGGACCCAACGACGATACCGGACATGTTCAGGTTCATTCCCTACTCGGTAAGTCCACCAAAATCGCAGAGGCAATGCTAAGATGACTGGGATTAGTAAAATGCCTACAGCAATTAGCAGGCTTGTGAAGTCCTCTGCCACAATAGGGAGGTCTCATCACTCAGTCTTAACTAAAGCGGATATTCATGGCGGATAATAGCGATTATAGAAGAGGCGGATACCGGTCCGAAGTTATGTGAATCTTCACTCCCCAATGGGTCTGGATTGTCCCCTTCAATGAATATTTCATCGTGGGATATTAGCTTAATTCGCTTAATCAATATCGCTTTTTTCAGTGGGTGACTGACAACGGCGATATCTCCCACAATGGGTTCGACATCACTGGTTGCATTGACAACCTGGCCATCTTTTAGGGTTGGCCACATGCTATCGCCATGGACTCGGACCATGATTTGACTCAATTTCTCAACTCGCACGGATCCAAGAAATTTCGCCGCGGCCTTTGACATTCCAAAACATGTTGTGGATGTTCTCAATCGCATCCATTAGTTCTTGAGCATGTTCCGCAGAGACTTCGACCTTACACGCACTACACAACTTGGCTGCTTGCCAGAATGTATCGTGTAAATTTGGAATCGACTCAAGGTGTTGAGGCTTGAAAAAATCAGTCCAAAGCACTAGTAGTTCATCCTTGCATTTTTGTGCTTCATCTTCCTTAATAGCAGCATATCGGGACATCGTATTGAGATAAGCGGCCATGGCGCCACCATTGTTGAGGTCGGGGCATTCGAGGGCTAGCATCTTCTTGGTCATCGATTGGACCGCTTCTCCAGCAATTCGGGCGCTTGCGGGGTCATATACCCCACATGGTCCATCACAGTGTGCTTCGGCGTCAATAATTTGCGTCGTATCATTCGACATGGATTGCCCCATCCGAGTACCGTCTATGAACATGCGTATGTTGATGGGGTGGATTCATACACAGGATATTGTGGCACGAATTGCAATTACGGATGGCATGGCAGAGGCGGCGGTTTCAAAACTAGTTGATGCAGGTCATGAAGTCGATTTGAATCCAGATACGCTCAATGGGTTCGATGCCGTTGTTATCCGCTCGGCAACAAAAATGACTGCAGAAGCAATTGCTGCAGCACCATCATTACAACTCATCGGTAGGGCAGGAGTAGGTGTTGACAATATTGACCTAGACGCCGCTACAAATGCAGGCATACTGGTGTGCAATACACCAGGTTCGTCCACACAATCTGTAGTTGAGTTGACAATCGGGCATTTGCTTGCATCTACAAGGCACATTCCATCTGCAGACCGGGATTTAAGAAGTGGGAAATGGACCAAAAAATCGCTCAAAGGAACCGAACTTTCAGGCAAGCGAATTGGATTCATTGGATATGGAAGAATTGCACAAGGGGTCGGCCGTGTCGCTAGAGCAATCGGAATGGAATTACATGCATATGACCCATATTTACCTGAAGAGATTGCCTTGGATCAACAATGTACACTACACGCTGATGTCAATGATTTGTTCAAAATGTG
>JAQXFF010000261.1 GCA_029250425.1 Candidatus Thalassarchaeaceae archaeon
CCTTGGTGGCGTGATTTGTTTGCAGGTGACAGATGGGGCAAACTTCTCGGTGAATTTCCTCTTGAACCCGAAGAGCACCCTGAGCCCGATTTAATTCTCTGTACACACTGGCATGATGACCACATTTGTCCTGAATCCATCCCTCGCCTGGCCACTCATTTCCCCAATGTGAATTTTGTCGTTCCGAATCGTTCAATCGATCTTCTCATTGGTTGGGGCATTTCTGCTGACCGAATCATCCCGATGAGGGGTTCGGATTCAACGACGATTGGGGATATGGAAATTCATGCAATTCCAGCCGCACATGAAGAGTTGGATATCAATGAACACGGCGCTTGGTACCTTGGTTATGTGCTAAAATTCCGCGATTCTACGGTGCTACATATGGGCGACAGTCGCCCATATCCCGGTTGGCATACAGCATTCCAAGATGCTGCGAGCCACTACGACTTGGTTTTCGCTTGTATCAACGGCAATGACAACCTGAGGCATGACGAAGCAGTTGATTTAGCAATCGCATTAGAGCCCAAACTAATCGTCCCGATGCATTATGGGATGGATCCTGGGAATACTGTTGATCCGCAAATTTTTGCTGATGAAATTCACAAACGAGCCCCAACACAACCCCATGTTATCCCGGAGGTTGGAGGCCGTATACTCATTGATTGAAAATAGACTGGGCATATTCGTAACCTTTTGTTAGGCCCACATCAACGTATGTCGTTTTTACAATGGATGCACGTAGTTTTCCCGTTGGTGCCAATTTACGTAATGCAGCAACTTCGTCATTTTCAGCGACATTCCAGAATGCTCCCGTCCAAATTGCACGACCTGTGATTCGGTATTCACCGGGTGGAAAAGGTTCACTTGGATTCTTGTCAGATATCCCCCGAATACAATCTCCTTCTAATTTTGTGACACGTCCAGTGTCACATAGATAGTCCACCCAGGGAGATTGGGTTTGAACAACAGCGAGTAGACAATCACCTTGAAATTCGTTGCATAAAATTTGAGATGGATTTGATCCGATGAACATCACGTCTGGAAGGGCAACCAAACAAGGAGCTTCTCCCATCACATTTCTTGCACACCTTACAGCGTCCACTAGACCATTCGGTTCTTCTTGATGAATGATTTGAACCCCTCGATTTTTCAATGCAGTATCAATGGCCGGCTTATTGGGCGATGAAACAACAACAATTTGCTCAACCCCCGCCTCTTCAACTTCTTTGATGGTCCGTTCAAGCATTGTTAATCCATCTACTTCGACCAGTTCTTTGCAGCCCAGTATGGCGTTTTCAGCCATTCTTGTACCAAGTCCAGCGGCAGGGATGACCGCCCAGATTGCATCCACTCCCCCCGCCATGAATCGCGCTTGGCTTCAACGGAATTAAGATACCCGTGAACTATAGTCGGACACCATGCGACGAGGCGCCGAGGCCATCTTTTGCTCCATTCCTGCAAGGATTGGGCTTCTCGGTAACCCTTCAGATGGGTATAATGGTCAATGCATTTCTTCTCTCGCACGGAATTGGCGCGCTCGGTGTGTATTGACCCCCCATGAAAATCGCTGGGACTTTTCCATCCGCATCTCCTGTGGGGATGAAATATTGGAATACAAATCTCTATCCGATTTGGCTGAAAACCCTCCTTCACTTAGTGAAGATGGTCTTTCGCGCCTTGTCCTTGGGGCGCTAATCCATTTCGAAGAGGATTGCATATCCAGTGGACTTGCAATTGAAGCGAGCGGCTTCCAACTTGATTTGGACACAGACATCCCTCGACAGGTTGGACTTGCAGGTTCCTCTGCCGTTATCACAGCGGTTATTCGCTGCATGCTAACCCATCATGGGTTAGGGACAGCTCTGCCACCACATGCGATTGCAGACATGATTCTCAAGGTTGAAACCGAACGACTAAACATCCATGGTGGCTTGCAGGATCGCCTCCCTCAAGCCTACAATCGAATGTTACACATGGATTTCCGTGAGGAATTAATGGTCGGCCGGGGTTGGGGCGCTTATTCACATATGGATGAATCTCTATTGCCCAAAATGTGGTTGGCCCACGGTGGAGTTGGCCAAGAATCCGGTAAAGTTCACGCAGACCTGCCTTTGAGATGGGCGGAACAAGAACCCGTCATGGTTCGAGTCATCAATGAACTTGCATGGTGTGCACATCGTGGTAAAGAAGCACTTGTGGCTGGAGATATGGATGCACTTTCAACTGAAATCAACCGCAATTTCGATTTGCGCACTGAACTTTTCGGCGAAGAAGCACTCGGTGAAAATTTCACCATGGTCAACTTAGCCCGTAGTTTAGGGTCCTGCGCCAAACAACCCGGTTCAGGAGGGGCAATCATTGGCCTCATTCCCGACGACGAATTCATGGAGCGTGCGGCTCCAGCCTTTGCTGAGCACGGCTGGAACCTTGTGGCTCTGGAGATGTAGGGATGCCCGACAATCGGATGCGAATTGCATACGTTCATGATTCACCAATCCATGAGAGTTTTACGACAGATTACCGCAATCCACATCGTTTAGCAAGTCTCGGATTCACAGACATTGTCATTGCAGATCAGATGAGTGGTTGCCTGTATGGTGTCACACCTGAATTGATTCAGAAAACAGATGCTGCGATCGATGCAGGTTTGGGCGTGTGGCTCATGGACGATATTTTCACCTTACCTGCTGATTCTGAGGCAGGGTGCCCAGGTCGGGAGGATAGTTGGGAACTTACTGCTGACGCAATTCGGGAAGTCGTTGAATCCCTTCCTCAAATTCGAGGCCTCGTTTTTCGATATGGAGAGACATTTAGCAGTCCGGATTCAGCATTGAAACGGGTTGATCTTCTCGGTTGTGAATGCATCGACTGTTCATCCATGGATGGTGTTGCTCGCCGCCGTAAGGTCATTGAACTTCTCGAATCGGTGGTATGTCGTGAATTGGGTAAACGATGTATTCTACGGCTTTGGGATCTATTTGATGATGGAGTTCACGCGAATCGTATGTTACAATCGAACGTGCTCAAAAAATGGGCAGGAGATCCTCGTTTCTTTGTTTCTGTAAAACACACCCTCACTGATTATTGGCGCCATCAACCCTGGAACCCATCGATTTCTGAAGAAGGTCCTGCACGATTAATTGAATTCCAATGTGAACGGGAATACGAATTCATAGGTTTACTACCCAACTGGCAAGGTCCTGAATGGAGCCAAGGACCCGTTGAATGTGGTGAACGTGGCCGGACAGGTATCGCCAATGTCCGGCCCAAGGATTGGGCAGGAAGTTGGATTATACCCATCGGAGGTGGTTGGTCAAACCGTCATGCATCCACTGATCTTTGGGCGGATATGAATATTCATACAATCCTGTCATTGACTGCAAATCCAAACCGTGATGCTGGTGAGATTCTTACCGAATGGCTTGTTGAAAATGAATTGCCTTTGGAATCAAAAAATTTGTTTGAGAAAAGTTCCGAGTTGATTCTAAGACTTCGGTATCTCGATGTATGGCGCATCATTACAAATCAACGTTGGATGCCTTCAGAAAATTGGTTTCGCGATGACAATTTCGTCCCGGGTGCATGCGCAACAATTGCCAATAGGGTCGTTGATGAAGGAATGTCTGAATTACTACATTCTGAACGCGCATTGGCAACAGCGATGGCGCGCAGTCATCTGATAGAGGCTGAGGATTTACCCGATTGTAAGCACTCTGAATTTATTTTATCCTCCTATCGTTGGGCGCTACAATTTGCTGAATGGACCGAAGAAACATGGGTTCAATTGTTAGAGGCTGCTCCATTGAGCAGAGAGGAATCCAAAGGGATTCTCCAACGGCGCATCAAGGAAAATCCCTTGTCACCATTGTCTGTGATGGATTAAGGCATACGGCCCTTTCGCAGTGCCATGGAGCGGGAACTATTCGCCCGACTTTGGGAAGAGGTTGATTTCGATGATCACCCGCACAGTGGTGGACACAACCCCGAACCTGAAGGGGAACTTTCTGTAACTTTCACTGATGACAGTATCTTGCTTCACGATTCCCGCCTTTCATTTCTGATTGGTTCAGGTGATGCTGATGTTGATTCAATTCATCGGTGGACTACAACGAGTGTGCGGATGAACGAAGGGCCTGAACGCTTGGGTGTACACCGTTGGTCTCTTTCACCCTCCTGCTTATCTCCAGAACTCAGTCATTGGGTGAATCAACGAATTGGTGAACCCGAAGAAAATCAAGGGGAATCCGTATCTCATCATCGAGAATTGTTGGACAATATTCGAAATCATCTTTCACCCTTACTGCCTGAATGGACTTGGCACCTTGAGGTTGACAACAAAGCCGACAGAATGGGGTGGTATGTGCGCGCACCGAATTCATGGCGTAGCCTGTTCACAATTTTCGCTGGAATCGGCCGCAATCAAAATCAATCGACTCAAGGATTTGTCTTGTTTGAGCGCGCTCCACCCGGCGAACTCGATAGGCCAGATGAGGCTGAACCCAATCGCCTAGATGGACTGCGAACAGTCGCTCTGTGCAACGCTTCTAGAGGCGCACTTTCCCATCTTGCAGGGGATATGATGTGGGCTACAGACCCCCATCCATTTGAATTGGATTTGCCAGGGGATGTCGAACTATGGCCACCATCTATGGGCCGCTGGCCGTTGTTACATGGTCGTTTAGAATCCAATGAAGAT
>JAQXFF010000268.1 GCA_029250425.1 Candidatus Thalassarchaeaceae archaeon
GCGGACGTTGCGAATTAGATGTTGAACTTCGACTCGGCCATTTGGCCAGCGCAGCAGGCCAGCATCATCCAAGGGATCAATGTCAATCGCATCAAGGTGAGCCGCCAATACTGGACGTGGTTCCGCGCAAAGGGTGTCGAGGTTATCCCTCTCACCATCTGCCAATCTAGAAAGAACGGTTTCCTCAACAAATGCCTGGACTGCATCACTGGCCTCAGGAAGATCGTCGGAGGGTGACCACAAGTGCAGTGCAAGCGGATGGCCATCAAGCGCCTCACAAACATCCGAGGCCACCTCGGAGTCCACGTCGCCCCCGAGCAATTTTTGACCGGCCTCAGCATCAATTCCTGTGAGTGTGATGACATTGTCAAACGGGCATGGTGCACGCATTCCAATCGCGACCTGTGCCTTTGCGTCAACCAAGCCATTGAGAAGTGCATGAACACCAGATTGGTGTCGGGGGTGAACATCCTGAACCTCGTCGACCACAAGTGTCTCAGAAACTACTGAAAGCAATTCCATCTGTGCTTCCAAATCGATTGGAGCATCGTCCATCTCAAGCCATGCTTCGGCCAACATCTTGGCATCCATCGAGGCATCCATTGTCACATAACGTGTCGAAGAAAGAGTCTGGAGTAAAGCGGTCTTACCAATGCCTGGCATTCCAGTCAGAACCACCGCACCCTTTGCGAGCGCTGATTCGATTTGTTCGAGTTCGGATTCTCTTCCGTGCAAACCGTCTCCATAATCAATTTCCATTGAATGACCGGCAGTTGTGACCAATGCCGAGGCTTGTTGCCTTCCTTTCGAAGTAAGGTGGACAACACTTCTCTTTCGATTCCCACCTCCAATGACGTGGGCATTTCGGGTTTGAACAAGTCCCTCCTCTTCGAGTGCTTTGATAGGTTCATGCAGTGCACTGCGGACCAATCCAAGGGATTCTGAAAGCCCAGGTAAGGACAGTTCACGAGGCACATCCCAGGCTTGGGCCAATTCTTCGGGATATCGTGCAAGAAGTCGCAGGATTCTCGCCTGAGACTCGGGTAGCATGGAACATCGGGTATCCCCTTTGCACAAGACACTTCACCTGTCTTGAGCAGAGGTTTGATTCACAACGACGGGTGCCGACAGGTTGAGGTTGAACGATGCCAGTGAACCCAAAGACACTGCATCTGCCGACTCAACCCGGCGTATACCTGTTCAAAACTACAGATGGCCGAGTTCTGTATGTTGGCAAAGCAACTCACCTCAAAGATCGTGTTCGCTCATACTTTGCAAAGAATCCTGATCGTGCTATGATTCCAACACTCATCACCAAGGCAGACCTTGTCGATTGTATTGTCACAGGCACGCCTAGCGAGGCGTTGATTCTCGAAAGACAACTCATCCGTGAACACAAGCCACGATACAATTCTCTTCTCAAGGATGACAAATCCTACCCATTCATCGCTTTGAGTACACATGAGTACCCACGAATCCTCTACACTCGCAATCCACCGAAGGATGCAAAGCGATGGGGTCCTTTTTCAGATGCAAAGGCAGTCAAGCAAGTCATCAAATTGCTCAGGCGTTTTTTTGGTATCCGAGACAATCGTGACAACCTTCCCTTTGGCTACATAGAATCTGCTGAAACTGACGATTATGCACAACGGATCAAGGCGGTTGAGAGTGTACTAAATGGGGATGCACTGTTGCTCATCAAAAGCCTGCAACAAGAGATGGATGCGTATAGCAACAATCTGCAATATGAAGCCGCGGCTAGAAGTCGTGATCTCATTGCGGCGGTACAACAAACACTCGCGCAGCAGGTCATTCACTCGCGGTTCTATCAAGAGTGTGATGCGATTGGTTTTGCCAATCAGGACGACCTAGCAACCATTGTGTTGCTGTCGGCAGAGAAGGGGATGATTGTTGGCCAATCACAGTATCCACTGATGCATCGTGGTGACATCACGGAATCGGTTTGTCGTGTTCTCTCTGAGCATTACGCTCAACGCAAACCACCCAAGACTATTCTCGTACCTTCCCCAGTTGGGGAATGGATGGAGTCTTGGTTGACAGAACGACGAGGAGCAAAAGTCGAAGTGAGGAATCCGCAACGAGGTGAATTGACAAAATTACGCCGGATGGCCGATGCAAATGCCGAAGCGCAATTGATGCGGAATCAGCTCAAAGAAAGCGGTAGTCTGGAACAAAGGGCGGCCACCGATGGAGCACAAGTGCTCGGCGTTGACACATTGGATCACATTGTCTGCTTCGACATGGCACAATTGCAAGGAGAGGCGCGCGTAGGAGCCAGTATCTGTCTGCGCAACGGTCGACCGGAAAAGAAGGCGTATCGCACCTACACTGTGAAGGATTCGTCCATGGATGATGTACGCATGATGCGACACGTAGTTGAACGTTGGATTAACCAACAAGAGGGGTGGCCCGACCTGCTGTTAATTGATGGCGGGGTCGTCCATCTCAATGAGATTCACAGCCTACTGCTCGAGCATGGTTTGGTAGACAAGGTGCCGTTGGCTACACTGGCGAAACGAGAGGAAACCATTCATCGAATTGACTGTGATGACCTCGTACTAGATCGCCGTGGACGCGTTCTTGTCTATGCACGTGATGAGGCGCATCGATTTGTCAATAATTTCCATCGGAAACGGCGAGCCAAAAAAGGACTGCTTGACCCCCTTGAAATTGTCGAAGGGTTAGGGGCGAAGCGCCTCCAAGCACTATTGAGACACTTTGGAGGACGGAGAGGAATCGACCACGCGAGTCAAGAAGATTTGACTGCGGTCGAAGGAATCGGTCCAGCACTTGCTGAGCGGATTTGGCGTGAAATTCACTGAACCTAGAAATCGAAATCATCTTCCCAAGATTCACTTGGAACGTTTCCCTTCGCGTCCAATCCAGAAAATTCATCCATGTCTGGTAAGCCATCGCCACCATAGGAAGATTCCTCCAAAACCCTGAGATCAGACATGCGCTGACCAACCGTTTCGGATTCTTCTTTCGCCTTCTTACGTTCTCGCTTGCGGCGTCTGCGGCGGCGAATCAACATGATCAGGCCGAGTAATAATGCCAGCAATATTCCGATGTACACCGCCAATTGTGCAAGGATGTAATCAAGGCCAATCACAACACGGAAGCTCACTACATCTGACTGCTGCTCACAGGCTTCAATCGTATCTTCAGTGCAAATCGGAACGTAATAAGTCAGCATTTGTGAACCGTCGTTATCAGAAATTTCTCCCCGGCCCATTTCACTCTTGAAATTGGAAAAATCAATTCCCCAAGGCAGCGTAAGCTGCAGGCGAACAGAGGGCGAGATGATTTCATCTTCAATTTCTATGGCAGGCGTGGGAATGTCGATGACAATGTCTTCACCCGGAGGTATTTCGACACCACGGCCACCATCGTTTGCAGCCAGTAGAGAGTTTGTCCAGAGATTCATGCTCTTTGTCGTCAGATCTTCATTGGCACCTAAAGTCCCCACATATTCAGCATGGATTCTTGTTTTGGATATCTCAACAAGAATACTGATTGGGCGCGAGTCCGACAGGGCAACAGTAGGCGATTTTTCAAGGCCCTCAAGTGAGACTGAAATGGAAATATGCCCCGGGTCTTTGAGATATATTTCTCCACCTTGATTGATTTCATCAATGGCCAAGTGGATTTCTTCATTCACCTGTCGTTCAACAATACTCCCAATCTCTCCTGCGAAATTGTTCAAACCATTCTCAGTCAATACAAAGGGTACTTCTTCTCCTTCAAACGGCACTGTCAAACCATCCTCTAGGGGTGCGAGTAAACCCCCATCCACCTGATTGCCAAGATGGATGATTCGGCGAATTAGATCGGCGGGAATTGCTTCAATGTCCACATTGGGAATTTCATCATTCAAAGAATTGGGAACAGCAACCCGATAAAGCATGAATTCCATTTCACCCTCGGCAAAAATATCGATTGCCTGGCTCCATTCATGGACGTCAAGTTCAGAGAATTCAATGTCGAAATCAAGACCCAAGCAAGTGCGTTGATTGGAACCACAAATGAGATCTAAACTGTCTTCTCCACAACTAGATTCTCGACAAACAGAGTGCCTCCAATCGTAAGGTTGTGCACCCGTAATCGAAAGGGAGTGGGTTTCTGGTTCGCCAATTGTGTGTGAGAGTGTGATAGTTTCTGGATTGCCATTTGTTGAGCGAATATAATCGGGTAATATAATCTCCAATTCAACATCGGCTTGTGGAAGGTCTTCACTCATCCAATCTACCAAACTTGGGGACTCAATGTCACCACTCAAGATGATACCATTGAGAATGGCTGCGCGATCTTCCTGAGTAATGATTGAGGGGTCAAAACCCAGTAAATCAATGTCGTATTTTTCAGTCAAATTGGCGATGATTGTACCAAAATCCATCTCGAAGGTGTTGGATTGTGTCGTCAAATAGACTGGATAGGTTCCATTCATTGCAGTTTGACCCTGAATGCACCAATTGCTTGGAGCGGGTTCTGAACAAGTGACGCTTGGTTGATGAATAAAATCGAGACCCCCTGAGCCATCAGGTGGTGAAAATACAAATGGATCAAAGTCAATTTCAACAGGGCTATATTCGCCAATCAATTCATTCAAATCTTCGATTGGAACCTTGTCAGCAAAATCAGAAAGATTGGCCAAATCCGTATGATGAGCCAATCTCAGTCCATCTGCAGTCACCCACGGTACCGAAATTCGATCATCGGTGAAATCCCAATCCCAATTGTCCAATGTGTCCATTGCAATATGGTGGATACCCAATCTAACTTCGATGGTTGTAGCTCTCTCGTCAAATGCATCTACGATGATATCCACGCGGATGCCTCGCTCATTTCCAATATCAATTTCGACTGCGCGGGTGGTCGTTTCCCGGCGTGCCATGGTCACCGACGCAGACTGATTGAGCCATTCATCATCGGTTGCCCCTTTGTGATCCACGTTCCAGCGGGCATAGTTGTAATTGTATCCACCTGAAGTTGCTGGAACAAGATCGCCTCCACCTGAAACATTGACGATGGTTCCATAGGAAGGGGGGACGAATTCATACGATGCAACATGCCCGGGAAGTGCTGTTAAATTCATGTCGGTACGTACGTCACCACCCATCGTGAGTAACCCCTGATACGCTCTCTCGACATCCATGCCAACCTCGGTCATTCCAATTTCTGCAGGGTCTACGCTAATCGCAAGAGTGGTTCTCAAACAAAGCGGTGGATTGTAGGCATCATTCGGTAAACCAGCCACCTCGTCAGCACTGTCCTCGTCTCGATCATCAGTACATTGAATGGTTTGATCTTCGTATGTAATCTGATTCACGTACGAAGTTTGAACGCCTGAAGTTGTTCCAAATCCATTGTCGATTAAACTCGTTACAGTTGATGAAACAGAATTGAGCAACATGTCCCGAACCGTTGAACCTGAAGGGGTAACATAATCAAGATAATTGCGGATGTAATCCGCTGGGATTCCATCCATCGAAGAATCAGAACCATTTCCCAACGGCAAATCTTCGAGCATAATATCACCACGACTGATTTCATGAATGGCCCATTCCAACGTTACAGACATCACTGTAGAATTGGCCATATTGACATTGTATCGACCTTCAATCCACTCCATTGATGCAGTTTCATCGTCTGCGAAATTGTAATCATCACAAATTCCCGAGGTACTATTCCATGTCTGACAAATTGTATTGACCACCTCCGGATTTCCAGGGTCAGCAGAAATTGTAGGAGCACCTCCAGATAGAATAAGCAAACAGAGGATGAAACATGCCACCCTCGCCCGCGGTGCTGCCATAGAACTAGTTCCTACTCTGGTGGTTTAATTGGGTAGTGGCTCAACGAGTTGACATGGCCCCGTCTATGACCCCTCATACGCGCTTGGAAAAAGCGCTAACTGAGAGGCAGGGAGGATCTTTACCGGGAAAGATTCCTACCAAGTGGGAAAAATTCGCTGACGTTGTCATTTTACCTCGAAATTCCTTCAGTGAACCCGAATGGAAACCAGATGAACCAATGTGGCAAATCATTGCCAAAGCACTCGATGTCAAACGTATTGCACGAATGGGTGAAGTGCAAGGTGAACATCGAAACAGTGGCGTAGAATTGTTACTGGGTGAAGATGATTGGGTCATCCGTCGTGAACATGGGATTGATTTCGGTTACAATTTCACACAGTGTATGTGGAGTGCAGGTAACGTCACTGAGCGAGGGCGAATCGCAAATGGAAATTTCGAAGGGGAGAACATTCTGGATCTATATGCAGGGATCGGTTACTACACCTTACCATTCCTAAGTGAAGGAACTCGAGGACCGAATGGTGAACGGGGTACAGGGCGAGGGGCGGCCCATGTCGTTGCATGTGAATGGAATCCCGCTGCAATTCAGGCCTTGAAATGGTCTCTATCAGCAAACGGTTTGGAAGAATGTTGCACAATTCTTGAAGGGGACAATCGGAATCAAATCTTCAAATCAGAATTTGACCGGATTAATCTAGGATTATTGCCTACCTCTGAAGATGGATATTCAATCGCACTTCAATCTCTCAAACCTGAAGGGGGCAAATTGCATGTTCACGGTTTGGCAATGGGTGGAAAGGAGCATGAATGGGCTGAAAATCTAGCAGAATTGCTAGAGGAAATGGGTCCCTTTTCATGTTCAGTTGATCATGTTGAACGGGTCAAGTGGTATGCACCTCATCAGCGTCATATCGTGGTCGATATCCATGCTTCGCCGGTGTCGTGTTGAAGAACCGACT
>JAQXFF010000278.1 GCA_029250425.1 Candidatus Thalassarchaeaceae archaeon
GATGATTTCGACGAATACCAATGCGAGTGGTATTCGGAGATATCCATAGGCCATTTCTCCTACTTCAGACCAAGACAAGTCGTCTTTTGGGCGGGTCTGCTGATTCGCTCGCACACCCTCTCCAACACACGTTCCGGCTTCAATCCCACTCATGAAAACCCCCGGCGCATTGAAGAAAGGGAAGCGCACGCCTGTGACCATGGCCTATGGCGAAGCCGACATCACTCTCGACGTGCTCAGTTTCCATTGTCCTGTACCAGTTCATGAAACCAAACGTGCTTTGGCTACCATGTCTCCAGGGGAGATCATTCTGGTCATGGCCGACGACCCTGAAACCAAAATGGACATTCCAGCACTCTTGAATAGAAGTGGCGACACACTTTTGGATGTAGAGGAAGAGGCGGGGGAGTATCACTACCGTATACGCAAGGAGGCTGAATAATGACCCCAATTGTTGAGAAAGGTGGTGTCCCTGCAGATGCTCGATTACCAACCTCTCATGGCGAGTTTCGCATACGGGTATTCCATGATTCTGAAACTGGATTTGATCATGTTGCTTTGACATTGGGTGACATGGGTGGGCCGGATCCGGTTATGGTTAGGTTACACTCGGAGTGCCTTACTGGTGATGCATTTAGTTCGGCACGTTGTGACTGTGGCCCTCAACTAGACGCGGCCCTCCATACCATTCAGGAGCATGGTTGGGGATGCCTTCTGTATTTGCGTCAGGAAGGCCGAGGAATAGGGTTGCACGCCAAAATACAAGCGTACAATTTGCAAGATCAAGGGGCAGACACACTCGATGCCAATCTAATGTTGGGCCATCCAGCGGATGCGCGCGACTATCGTATCGCTGCTGAAATGCTCCGAGCCGTTGGTATTTCTGATGTCTGCCTACTTACAAATAATCCAGACAAAGTCACAGCATTACAAGATTTGGGAATCACCGTAACTGAACGAATGCCGTTGATTGCAGGAGTCAATGAAGAAAACCGTGCATATTTGGAAACCAAGGCAACCCGGATGGGTCATGAAATCACCCAGCGAGAGCTCGGAATTGAGTAATGGGGCCGCGACCGGGAGTTGAACCCGGGGTGGCAGAGCCACAATCTACCGTCCTAACCACTAGACCACCGCAGCCACGATGTAAAACGGCGACCTGCGCACGGTATTTCAAGCAAGCGCTGAACGTCGCTTCGTTCACATGTGTGCGCTCGCGTAAGCGAGGGATTGAAGGGGCTGCTCGGCAGCGCAGGTATATGCACACCCGTACTATCTCGGTTTTGCTTGTTCTCCTACTCACATTTTCGACAATTCCTGTAACTGTTGAAGGTGATACAGTTATTCGTTCAGAGGCCGTCGATTTACTACCGGCTGGGACATTCGAAAATGCATCCGAATGGACATTATCCACCAATAAAGCATACAGTGAAGAGCCGGCAGAACATTCTGTTTCCATGGTTTCCGATGGGAGTTTATCCTTCACACATAACCGGCCAGCAAATTACAATGAAATCTCAGCATGGGCTTCCTATTCCCCTACGGGCGACAATCTATCCATTGGTTCTCCTGATTGTTTCAAACCGGCTTCCGATCCAGTATGCGATAATGATTTCGACGGTGATTCTGATGGTGGATACTCATGGAGTAAGGGCCCAATCATTGAATTATCAGGATTTGATTTAAGCGCGGGTTCTGATTATGAAATTGCAGCCGTTTCCTTGTCAGTTGCCTTCCGTGTCCCTGACTCATTACAGCAAGATAGCCTTCAATTCGTCATCGAATCAAATGGCACGCAGCATCTGGTTCAAACATACGCACACACAATGGGTGAACTGAATCATATGAATTACAATGCTCAAGTATATTCTTTGGACTCCATCAAAAATTGGACGTGGAGTGAACTCTCAAATCTAAAAATCATGCTTGATTATGTCTCAGTTGGTGAATTTGACGATTCCGAATTGCAGGTTGATGCTGCTGGATTAATTGTAAATCATTTCCAACCTTGGGGGACTTTTGAATTGGCTCAAGCTTCACATTTGGTATCATTTGATGAATTCCCAGTCATTGACGTTAATCTAACCACGGGAATCGAGTCAGATATTTCACTGACTCCATGTGGTTTGGAAAATGTTGGTCAGAATACTGGCACGTGGACATCTACTCCGATTTCTCTTCCTCACGGCCAATCATGGGGGCGCTTCCATCCGACTGTAATGGGCAATGCAAGTTGGTATTATTCCGCATCCGATGGCGGTCAAAATTGGTCCGGTACAAATTCAATATCTGCGGGGGAATTATTGCAAACAACCTCGCCGTATGTTAAATTCCATGCATCCCTTTTCGATGGGTGTATACAAGACGTACGGGTTGACATTAACGATCCAGTATTGATTATCGAAGGTGAAATTATTGGAAACGTTCATTCCATGGTTCCCGAATTTGCCAAATTGCGAATTGCGATGAATGGTGAAGAGGTCGCATCACATGACCTCACTTCAAACAACACAACATTCCAACTGACAGCAGCAGTCGGCCATCTATTGACACCAGGTGGGGGAGATATCGAAATTGGCTTATCCGCACGATTTCACTGGTCTAGTGATGGCAGTTCAGAAGACATTGTCATTCAAGTTGATGAGATGCGCTTAGTTGGTGGATTCCTCATAGAGTGGGACCGGGATCCGATTTGCGATGGTCAATCCGACCAAGTCTTTGAGGAGGATGGCGGTGGACGCTTACTGGACTTCCTCTACACTTGCTCTGACGATATCACCTCCAATTCTGACCTCACGGTGATCGTGTCTAGTGCGAACCCCTCAATTCTAGATGCCAATTTCATCGATGGGCAAATCAGATTACAGCCCGCAATAGATGCACATGGCCAAACCACTGTTACCACCACTGTCATGGACGAGCGCCAGAATATTTGGGTCGACGAGATTGAAGTTATCATCACTGAAGTCGATGATTCACCCGAGATGGATTCGCTCCCCCCTACCTTCACCATGGAAATTGACGAACCAATATCGATACCCTTTGCATATTGGGACCGTGATACCCCTTCCAATTTGTTGGATATTCAGATAACACCTGCGTGGGCCGTATTTTCAGCAGGGCAAATCGATTTGGTCCCAACTGCAATTGGAATTCACACAATCACAATTTCAGTGAGTGACGAAATGACTGAAATCAATCAAAGTATCTCTGTTATCGTGACACAGCAAGCAGATGTTTGGGTCCAAAGTATCGGTATTTTCGATTTGAGCACTGGCGAATCATCCATTACTCGGGGCAATGACATTGAAATTGATGTTTTTATTCGAAATAGTGGGAATAGTATTGCACAACCAGTTACAGTCCGTTGCTCAGTAAACGGACAGACAATCGGAACTCCACAAATTGCCATGATCTCGCCAGGCGGTCTTGAAACAGCTACGTGTAATGAATGGAACCGACTTGACATTCAATCTGGTGAAATGACGTTGGAAATCGAAGTTGATTGGACTGATGAAGTTGATGAAACGAATGAAGTGAACAATCTGTGGTCGACAACAATTACAGTTCAGGAACAGGGTAATTCTCCAGGTCAATCTCCTGGTGGGGTTGAGTCAAATGGATTTTCTGATTATAATTCGTACATTTGGATTGGAGTTGTTTTACTAGGTTTACTCGCAATATTGGTTTTCATGTATGGCCCCAACCAAATCCGTAAGGTTGAGTAGCGGTTTGAGGGGGTAAAAAACCCCATGTGGGCGGATAATACGATATTTCCCCTGAATGGTTATACGGGGTAGTCGCTTCTACGGGCTGTTCCCACAATGATTGGTGCTCCAATCGGGGGGTGGGAAAAAACAATCAAAGAGTTGAAAGGTAAGCAAGGAAATGCCCAAAGAAGGAATAAGTACAAAGAGGAG
>JAQXFF010000289.1 GCA_029250425.1 Candidatus Thalassarchaeaceae archaeon
ATACTTGCAGGTCTTATTGCTGAAGTGACTCGCAACGTTACCACCGATATGGGTGAGGGTGACAGTCTAGAATTTGGTGAAACTCAATCCCTTGCGCGCGTACTTTCACCATCAATTATTACAGAAGGGGAGAATTCTGCGCCCAGCATCATCTCAGTGTCCATTCGTGAAGGTTCAATCACCAATGAAGGTGCATTGGGTGTTCATTTGGAGGTCGAAGTGGATGATGTTGATTGGAACGTTCGCACCGTAACCGCAGATCTCTCAGCCCTATCTCTTGGCACAATAACTCTGAATGACATCGGTCTGGAAGGTGACACTTCCATACACGATGAAACCTTCACAGCTGAAATTCAGTATCCAGGAGTGATTGATGGAGATGTCAGTATCCAAATTGAAATCTCTGACGATTGGGTCACAATCAGTGAATCCCATGATATTCAGGTACTCAACCGTCTTCCTAGAATTACATCGTTCTCATATTCGCCGAATACGGTAAATCGTGGAGATCTTACTTCGATCTCAATCAATGCAAATGATGGCTCTGGGGTCACTGCAGTAGGTGTTGATACCACACAATGGGGTGGCAATGTCACATGGCTTACACTGGCAGATGGAAGTTGGACGGGTGATTTGCTTGTCCCTGATACGATTCCAAGTGGAGACCAAGTTCTATCCGTTCGACTTGAAGATGGAGCCGGCGGCAATGGATTGACCACTCAGTTCGGTTCAGGTGAAGATTTGCCGAGCCTTCACATCTTGAATGAAGGTCCAGAAATTTCCGAGGTGGCATTCTACGAGAATGATGAAATTGTCCCGAGTCTTGACATTCCACTTACGGGGACCAATCAATACACATTGACGGCCAACGTGACCGATTTAGACCCCGTTTCAATTGTTCAAACTAAATTGGGTCTTCTGGCTCCACCTGGTCAAAGCGACAATTGGATTTCAATGCGAGATGATGGGATTGGCCCTGATGCGGTATCAGGTGATGGGATTTGGTCTGTCACAATCGAGGTTCGACCCGGTGTGCCGGGCGGTATAACGACAATCGAGATTCGAGGTATTGATCAACAGCTTGCACAAACGCCGGTCAATGATCGTACATTCTCTGTTGAATTGGGTTCTTCGGATAATGGTGGAGGTGGAGGACAAGCGGTGTTGGAAGGCGCAAGTCAAGAATGGCTGGTTTTCAGTATCATTGGGATATTCCTAATCATGGCCATCGTTGGAATCACTCTCTGGATTCGTGGTGGTGGCCTCAAACAGATGGTAATGCCCGCTGAAGGGCCGTGGAAATAGTCCACTCCTCAACACCGACGCTTACAAAAGTGATTCTTCTTTCCCAAGAATAACACGAGTGTAGTGTAGTGGTTATCACCGGGCGTTGCCAACGCCTGAACCCGAGTTCAAATCTCGGCACTCGTACCAATCATTGGATTAAAGCGCGCACTTGTTCTTCAATCACATCTCTTGTTTTCCGATAAACATCAATCCCTTTTCCAACGGGGTCATCCAATTGCCAGTCTCCATTAAATGAGATATCGGGACACTGTACACCACAACCCATGCTGAACACTTTGTCGAAAGTGATGTGATCAATATCATCGATTAAAGAAGGAGTTTGTTTGGAGATATCGATTCCTTTCTCAGCCATAACCGCAACCGCATTTTCGGCAACTGAAGACCCGGGGTGCATACTCGTACCTGCACTTGACGCTTCGATTCCAAGATGCCGAGCCCAACCTTCAGCCATTTGACTTCGGCAAGTATTGCCAACACATACGAACAGTACTCGCATGTACATAGGACCACATATCGGGATTTATCAATCCTCTCAGTATATTCAGAAGATTGGGCAATAGCCGCTACTTGAAGTACGGGTATTTACTCGGCTCTTCTGAGAGAGAGACATGAGTGGTCCCATTTCGCATCACAACCCTACCGATGGTGAAGAGAAGGCTGAGACGCCTGAAGCGTCAGCCGATCAAAAAGCACAGATGGAACAAGCTTACGCTCAGATGCGTCGTAAACTTCGAATGACCCGTCTCGCAGAAGATATCGGTCACAAAGTCATGGTCCTTTCCGGCAAGGGTGGCGTTGGCAAATCAACTGTTGCCACCGGTCTAGCACTCAGTTTAGCAAGACAGGGAAAGAAGGTCGGTATCCTTGACATCGACATCACAGGGCCCAATATCCCAAAGATGCTCGGGATTGAAGATACTGAGTTGCATGTTGAGGATAACCAAATCCACCCTGCTGACGGACCAAACGGCCTCAAGGTGATGTCAATGGCCTTCCTTTTGGAAGATCCTGACAAGCCTGTTATTTGGCGGGGTCCAATCAAATTAGGTGCGATCCAACAATTCATTGGTGATGTGGCATGGGGTAAACTTGACACCCTCATTATCGATTTCCCACCAGGGACCAGTGATGAACCTCTAACCGTCGCTCAATATTTGCCAAACATCGATGGAATGGTGATTGTAACCACTCCACAAGACG
>JAQXFF010000296.1 GCA_029250425.1 Candidatus Thalassarchaeaceae archaeon
TTCAACATCCAAACACAAAGAGGCAATGCAGTCACAGAATATGCTAGAATTAAGCCCAGGCTTGTATTCAATAATCCCAATGATTTCATGACCATGAAATAGGGTACAAGGATGATGATTCCAGGGAACATTTGCACTAACAAAAAAGCGAACATTGAACCCTCACGTCCCGAAAAACGGAAGCGGCTGAAAGCATAAGCAGCAGGAACGGCAAGAGCCAGTCCCATCAGAGTTGTACCAAGACTCACAATCAAAGAATTGCGCATCCAAATCCAGAAACTTGAATCCCCGTCTAACATCTTTGAGAAATGCTCACCGGTCCAATCTGAAATGCCAATGTCTCCGCCTAAGATGTTCCCAGGTGACATTGCAACATCTAAAATCCAAAGTACTGGAATGAGGACAAGCATCACAGCGTGTAGAAGTAGAATATGGGAACCAATTGCACCTAAACGTGGCGATATGTACTTGTTTCTTGACAAGCCATCCTCTGCACCTTGTATTGATAATGACCCTTTGGCCCATGCAGAAATCACAGGAGACGAAAGCCACCAGAGAGAAAGTAGAGCGGGGCCAATCAACCAAAGTGTGGACCAAAGATCGATTGCCATCCTCATCCCTGCGGCGTAGTGTATCACGCCGATAATCAGGACGAGGCCTGCTTTGCCCATGGCCACGTCTCGCTTCCATACCTGTTCACCATCAGGCAATACCAACCAGAGAACAAGTAATGCAAATGCGCCGAGTAGTGAAAGTTGTAATGCCAATGAATCTTCACGGATCCATTCAATACTGGATAGGAGGAGATTGACACCAACTGCTACAGGTAACCATAGACGTAGTGTGGCAATTTCCTGCGGTTCGTACCACTGTTGCGAGAGAGATTTCATGCGCTCGCCTCCGTTGCATTTGTTCGTTTCATGTAGACCCAAGAAAAGGCGACAAGCATGATGAATATCACCACTGACCAAGCTGCGGCCACACCATAAGCACCATCTCGGAATGCAACATCGTAAACATAAGTGATTAGAATATCAGTTTCACCAGGTTCTCCAAATCGCAAATTTGGACCTCCGTCCGTCATCAAATAGATGACATTGAACATGTTGAATGTCCAAATGAAACCAAGAAGACTCAAAGGGATGATTGCGCTCTTCAAATTGGGTAAAGTGAGGTGTTTGAATTGATTCCATGTGCTGATACCATCTACTTCTGCAGCTTCATACATATCTCTTGGAAGTGCTTGAATTGCACCACTCAATGACATCATCATGAATGGGACACCGAGCCAAATATTGACGAGGATGACGAGGGTTTTGGCCCCAGTAGGATCCGCCAGCATCTCAAAATCAGTCCCCAGTACTGAATCAATGAGGCCTTCAGGTTGGAGCATTCCTTTCCAGACGAGGACCGATATGTATGATGGAATGGCCCATGGAAGCAACAAGGCCGTTCGATAAGCCGTTCGTCCTCGAACGTGTGGGTTATCAAGAACCAGAGCCAATCCAAGACCAAGACCCACGTGTGCAACAACATTGGTCACAGTCCAAATCAATGTGAATATTGTCACTCGTAGGAATCCTGCCGAAGTGAGGACTGTACTGAAATTCTGCAAGCCGACCCACACATTGTCTCCAAGATGACTTTGATCCGCATTTGTAAATGACAACCAAATCCCATAAATGACGGGGTAGAATGTGAGTACACCCAGTGCAATTAATGCCGGAGCAATGTAAGCATGAGCAAGTTTACCTCGATGTTTTCCCGCCTTCGCATCTCTCCATCGTAGAATGGCCAGTAAGGCAACAAGAGAGGCTACAATCGAACCGATGGCAAAGAGGATTGGGCTTGTGTTCGGAGCGGGGGGTAGAATATCGCCCACGGATGTAGAAGCATTCATTGAATAATGGAGGGAGGGATTTGCATTTCCACCGTAGTCCACAAATATCTCAATGTGATGATTTTGCTCAGGAATCATCCCCGTTAATGCACAGGTCCAATTTCCTGCAGATTGTGGGACGACTGCTGCGCCATTCAACCGTAGAAGTTCGACACCTTCGGACGAACAAGAGTCGTAACCTGTACTTGGAATCCCAGATTCGCCAACCCAAAGATCCGAATGAGAAATATTGTCGACATAGACATGGTAGGATATCGCCAAAGAATCTACTGGAACGGTTACATCAATTGTTCGATATCCTGGAGATAACGGGAACGGTTCGGATGAAGATTGTGAAGATAGGATGTTTTCCATTTCGCCATCTGCACCCTCAAGAGCCTCTTGGGCACCGGCACTTCCACTGTGTACTTGTTCAAAGGCGGTTCCAAGAGGGCCGTACACTATTGACATGGCTCGTGTTGTTGGAGCGGGTGTGGCGAGTTCTGCTTGTGCAAGAAATCCTGAAAGCACCGGATTTGCCTGTACATCAACATCGGCTGTAGTTTCCACCGCGGTCGGCATGGTCATCGTTTCGAGTGCGAATGTCTTCTGAACAGATGGGGATGAAAGATGGAGGGCGAGATTTGTGGCGGCGATCTTCTCTTGACTTTGCTTGGATACAGACCACCCTTTGTAGGTCACAAGCGGTGAGGCGCGCAATCCAGTTTCTTCGATTGTTGGGAGGAGTGTTTGTCCAACATCAAGCCGCCCTGCCTCATATGTGGCCCAATTCCAAGGTCCATCGACAATCATAGCCGCTTCTGATTGAATGAATTGTGATTCCATGGTTGCTCCAACTGTGCCGGTTCGAACAACCCCGTGCACTTGTTCAAGTGAAAGATACCAATCCAATGCATCCGCACTCCCATTTGAGGAAAGTGTGGGTTCTCCTGCTTCGTCAAAGAGGCTGCCTCCAAATCCATTCTGGAATGGGAACCACCAGTAGGCAACTTTGACCGGGACAGCAAGGCCATACACATCACCCTGTGTAAGATTTTCAGCCGCTGAAAGCAAATCATTCTGGGTCCAAGATTCATCGGGGTATGCAATCCCCTCGGCATCAAAGAGGGCACGGTTGTAAAGCAATGAGAGACAATCTTGGCTTGCAGGTAAACCATACAATGCATCGCCGTATCGCATAGATTGCAATGCTTTACTGTCGTAAATTTCCCGTTCAGATGGAGTAAGGTGGGGGCGAAGATCCTCGAGCAAGGGGTATCCATCAACTCGGACCTCACCGATTTCACCCAACTGATCACTGGATAATCGGACGATGTCTGGTGCCTCACCACCTTGAGCAGCAGTCAGATAGAGCTGGTCGATATCTCCAAATGGAACGCCTGTAACTTCGATTTTAACATCTGGGTTGGCGGTTTCAAAATCACCAATAGCATCGAGGAAGGTTGCCTCTTCTTGACTCTCTGCTGCAAACGAATGCCAAACTTCCAATGTGATTTCAGAATCGCCCTCGGCCGAAACCAATGTCAAGGGTAAGACGATGAGGAGCGCAATGAAAATAGGGAAAATGCGCATCTCCATTGCTATCTGACGTGACCATCTCGGCTTTCACTCATTCCCCGCCTACGGCGGGGAATGACTCACCTTCGAAGAGATGGGGCCAGAGCAAACGGCAATCCTTCTCCTGAACGTGAGGAACTCCCGCCTCTACAAATCCATCAATCGCTATTTGTTTCTGGCCATTAAATCCTATGAAACCTGAACCGGGAATTCGCATACTCAAATCCGTATGATTATCGCCAATACTCACAATCTCAGATGGATCTAAATTGTGTATCCGCACTAACTTTTCAACCATGGCATCCTTGTGGTGCGCAGGAACTCTGACTTCACCATCATCCAATAAATATCCATCATCATCATATCGGAATCCGTTGGACACCCAATCATCGACTTTGAGGAGCTTTGCAATCGAACCGATGAGAAGATCAACACCCGCACTGACAATGGCAACAAGAATACCACGCGATTGTAGGGCTTCGATTAATTCTCGAGCACCGGGCATCAACTTTACACCTTGATAGCAACGAAGTAATTCATCACGATGAATTCGGGGTTTCACGCTCTTCCATAGGCCAATATCGTCAGCCATGAATTCAGCATCACTAACCTCTCCTCTAAGGAAGCGATCCAGCATCTCTCCACTGTTTGTGCCAAAATATTCGTGAATAATTCTCCATGATGAAATGGTATCAATCAAAACACCATCACAATCGAAACAAACCGCTTTGAGGGTCATAGGAATACCGGCCTGTACCGACGAAAGGGTACCCGGTCAAGAAGGAATGGGAGCAA
>JAQXFF010000313.1 GCA_029250425.1 Candidatus Thalassarchaeaceae archaeon
TATAACAGCACCAACAAGAGAGTATTTCTCTGAACATTACCATATTGTCCGCAGGTGAATTTGACCTACGAGTTGTCGTTGATCCGGATGAAACAATCTCAGAACGAGATGAAGGGAACAATGAGGTGTTCCTGCTCATTGGTGCAGCCGACCCGGAAGTGGTTGGTTCGGTTAGTGGGTTTGCACCAGACTTGGTTCTCTTACTCCTTGCAGGCTTATTTGCGGGTCGTGTAGTCAATCGGCGTCAATCGGCGTCTTGAAAGAGGAGGCTACGGTCGCGGGGCCAATGGAGGGCTTGGCTCGAATCCCGCAAGACCGCATTGCGGTCTTAATTGGACGTAAGGGTGCCACGCGTCGAGCATTAGAGAAAGCAACCAACTCAAAACTTCACATTGACTCCACCAGTGGTGATGTTTCGGTGACATGGAAGGATGAATTCGATCCCATTCTTCGCATGAAATTCCCAGATGTTATTCGTGCCATTGGGCGTGGAATGAATCCTGAGAGAGCGTTACAATTACTCAAGGATGACCAGCACCTCACGCTCTACGACATGCGGGAATATGTCGGAAAGAACGCGAATCAGCAAAGACGTATCCGAAGCCGACTCATTGGTCGGAACGGACGTATCCGCGAATTAATTGAAGAACATTCAGGTGCTGAAGTTGTCATCTATGGTTCAACGGTGGTCATCATTGGTGATGAAGAAGCACTCCCATTGGCCAGTCAAGCGATTGAACGATTATTACAAGGGGCAGAGCACTCATCAGTTCTGAAACATCTTGAAACTGAAAGGCGGAAAAGACGGATGTCTTCACGCAACCTTGAATCGATTGATACAACACAAGATAGTGGCCGATTTGATGCATTGGTTCCAGGCCTTGAAGCGGCTCGGAGAAAGAGAGACCGCCGCTACAAAGATGCACAAGTCGATCCTGACGATACTGATGCAATCGATGCGATGATGGAACTTGCCGAGGATGAATCCATTGGATTTGAAGAAGAGTGATCAATACAACACATTGGCCATGGCCTCTGCAATATCAACTTCAACACCCTGTCTTTGAGCCCATTCTACGAGGCGTGTAACATCCCGAACAAGGAATTCTTCAGCGTTGGGGTGGGCTTTGGTGACTGCTTGACCCACATCGATAATGCGTGGTTCACCTTGGTGCCACAATATATTGTATTCACTGAAATCTGCGTGGACTAACTCGGCCTCCTGCCAGCAAATACGTAACCAATTCAGAAGTTCATCAAAAATTGGTTCAGGTTCGTCAACCTCAACATCTCGTAATCTTGGGCTTGGACCTTCCATATCGCCCAGATAATCCATGACCAGGACATTGCGGAAGAGCGCATGCGGTTCTGGAACTCTCAGTCCATGTTTGGACATACGCATCATGTTACGGTGCTCTTTCCGAACCCATATGTTCACCAATTCATGATGACGGCGGCGCAACCCACCAAACCTAGGGTCGCCCTCAATATATTGCATCAGACCTTTGAATACCGCATTGCTAGTGTGGAAAATTTTCACCGCGGCGACTCCATTTGGAGTTGTTGCATGGAACACGTGTGCTTCCTTGCCACGAGCAATTGGCCAATCTAGGGTGTCGATATGGCCTTGCTGCATTAATTTGTACACGGCAAGCAACGTGCGCTGATCAAAAACCTGATCGAATACTCGACGATCGACCCATTCAAATTTCCCGGTTCCAAGAACGCCTTGCAGTTTATGCTCAATTTCTTTGAACATTGCAACATATTTCTTTTCGTTCATCCAAGACCATGAGTCCTGTTTCTTATCCATCTCAGAATGGAGATGCATTTTTGCTTCTTCCTCATCCCATTTCTCTTCAGCAAGTGCAATGTTTTCTGCTTCAATAGACAGTTCAATTTCTGTTGCTTCGGAATCTAAATTTGGAACGGCTGACTCACCCAATTCAGTCCAATCGCGAGAGTCGCCTTCGCGACGAGCCTTGCGGCGTCGCGCGATAATTTCACCCCCTCATGCCGGACCGAACAGGCTGTCAATGTCATCATCTGACACGTCATCTAGTGGCTCGGGTTCAGGCGCTGGTGCGGTTTCAGGTTCTTCCGCAATGATTTCTTCTTCAACTGTCTCTTCAGATTCTTCGGACTCTTCAATGGATTCTTGGGCTTCTTCCACGACTGGTGCTTCTGTAGGTTCTCCACCGCCAAAGATTCCAGCGTCATCGAGATCATCCCAAGTTTCAGTTCCTGTTCCGAATACGTCAACAATTTCCGGTAAGACTCCCTTTCGAGAAAGATAGAGTGATTGAGTTTTGGAATACCGCTTCTTGACATCTGCCTTGGCATCTTGGAAGTCCCATGGCTGGACTACGATGAGGTCGCCTTCTCGAACCCATTGTCGGCGACGCATTTTACCTGGGATTCGGGCCAAACGAGTTTCACCATCAGCACAAACAACACGAACTCGACGACCACCTAGTATCTGATCAGCAATAGCGAACATTTCGTTGATTCTTTCGTTGGGAAGAGGTACTCTGATTTTGTCACTAGAGCCGCCTTCAAGCTGCGCTAGCAGCTCTTCATCGACTGTTTCCTCTCGACGTCGTCCCATGGTAACAAGCCGCCGAATCGACCGCCCTACATAAACACGGGGCGTCAGAGAGGTTACCCTTGGAGGGAAATAACTCAACCAAACAAGACCGAAGCCGCATCGTGAGCAGCTGAGGCCAACACATCAGCCAATATTCCAAATCCAAATACAACCGCGCCCATTGTACAGAGCATGATGGCGATTCGAATCATAGGTGCCCGAGACAAGCGCAAGTTTCGATCCGTCTCATCATAGAACATCACAACACAAATTCGCAGATAATAGAACAATGAAATTGCGCTATTGATGAAGATTAGAATTGCCAACCAGAATACCCACGACATTGAGCCCATGGCTTCTGATAGACTGGAACCAGCAACATCCCCAACGGTACTGGATATGATACCATTGACCATCATCAACTTCGATAAGAAGCCAGACAATGGTGGAACGCCAGCTAGAGCGAGCATGAATACCATCATCGAGATGGCAATCAATGGATCTCGGCGGGCCAATCCATGATAGTGCTCAATTTCATGTCCTCGGCCCTCACACTCAAGCAATGCAATCACAAGGAAGGCACCGAGTTTGAATGTGACCAAAACTGCGAGATGGAACATAATCGCTGTTGCAATCAATTCGCTTCCTTCACCAGGGCCAAGGGCACCTATGGCTGCAATACCTGCGAGGAT
>JAQXFF010000314.1 GCA_029250425.1 Candidatus Thalassarchaeaceae archaeon
CTGTTGCGCACTTTTCCGAAGGAGATGTTTCCAAACCACTTGTTGGTACAGCGATGTCATCTGATGAACAAATCCATGCTGCTGGAATGGCATTCGTGGTGGAAAGTGGGATTTTTACAACAATATCCACAACAGAAGAAATCATCTCAGAGTATGGGCATGATTCTGCAACCGTTGATCTCGGTGGTCATGCAATCGTACCGGGGTATATTGATGCTCATACTCACCTCATCTGGGATGGAGACCGTTCGAATGAATTACGCATGCGACAAAGCGGAATGTCCTATTCTGATATTGCCAATGCTGGTGGCGGCATCCGCCACACTGTCAAACAAACAAGAAATTGCACAGATGCTGATTTGAGAAGAATTGGCAAGTCCAGATTAGACATCGCCTTGAATCATGGCACCACTTCGATTGAAGTGAAATCCGGATATGGATTAAACACCAAGAGCGAAATGGCAATTTTAGATGCTTACTTGGTTTTGAATGAGATGCCACGATTCCACGGAATGAATTTTCCAACATGGATGGGGGCACATGACATCCCTCATGGTTGGAAAAGGAGCGATTATGTCGAGCATATAATTTCAGAGCAATTACCAGAGGTTGGTGAATCGGGTTTAGCCCTAAACGTAGATGTATTTTGTGAACCAGGTTGGTTTACACTTGAAGACACTGAAAACATTTGCAGGGCAGCAACTGAGTGGGATCTCCAAATCCGATTACATGTCGATGAGTTTTGTGACGGTGAGGGCTTGCAACTCGCAGCCGAACTCGGGGCAGTTACAGCTGATCACGCAATCCACTCAACGGATGATGCACGTGCAGCCGCTGCCGAAGCAGGTGTACTTCAGGGATTCTTACCAGGGACTCCGTACATCATGGGTTCTGAAAAATGGCCACCAATTCAGAAGTGTATCGACGAGGAATGGCCGTGGACACTCGCATCAGACTTCAACCCAAATTGTCCAACACTTTCACTGCCCATGGCGGGTTCATTAGTCACACACCGCCTGAATATTGATCCAATTGCAGCACTTGCTGCTGTCACCCGCAATGCAGCAACAGGTTTACTCCCCGCTCTTCAGCAACAAGGCGTAATTACTGAAGGGGCGATTGCCAATTTCAATCAATTAAATTCTACCCATGTCGAATCCTGGTGTCAATCCCCTGGTCATCATGGAATCAAGAATACGTTCATCAGTGGACACATGGTTAAACGTTAAATTCCGCATAAATGGCATGTCAAATTAAAACCGTTCAATTTACCATTAACGTTCATTCATATTTTACACATATGAAAATTACATGTCACTGGATTTCAACTGATTTACCATCAACAGCAGAGCCCGTACGTGCCGATAATCCATGTTATCGGCCCTTGAAATTTTGATATCTGTGGCAACAGGCTTGCAGTATATCGTTTACGGCTCAGAATTGCACAAATCTCTATTTTGCACCCTCGGAGCCTAGGGTTGGAGCATCAAACAGCTCTTTCACGGATTAAGAGTGGGCCCGGCCAGAATTGAACTGGCGATCTTCGCCATGTCAAGGCGACGTCATAACCCCTAGACCACGGGCCCTACAGAATCCTCGTGCGAAGTTCTCTATTTGGATGATTCGTTTGAGCACGGTCGAATCAACCTACGATTTTCGATATCTTACCAGTGCAACCAGACTGGGAAC
>JAQXFF010000329.1 GCA_029250425.1 Candidatus Thalassarchaeaceae archaeon
GCCAGTGTGGTGTTAGGATGACAACAGCATCATATTCTATTGTTTTCAGTTTCCTGGCCAATCTCGCATATCCCCATCGCAGTGCTTCCCAACCACCTTCACTGACGGGTTCGTTCTCGTCGGGGTTCTCAGCATACACAAGGTGAGGTGGATGTGGGGCGAGGCATCCGAGAACGATTTCCCCCTTTGTCATCGTGCCTTCCAATGGAAGTCGGCATTTGAAACAATGCCCGCGGCAATTGTCATAGGATAGCGGCCCGGCCTCGGAGCGATGAAGTGGGAGAATCCCCCTCTCGGTCTATTCGCGATTCCTCCATTAATCGGATTGATATCATCATTTATTGGCCACAAATTCGCCTCTCAATTTGAGATTGAAGATAAGCTATTATCCGATCTTTCCCCCTTGCTTTTCTCTTGGTTAACATTGATTCTTCTCGCTTCTATTCTCATGTTCAGAATTCCGAAGGAATGGGGTGACCCAAAAGAAATGCGATATGGGGTGATGGCGGGTTTGGTCGTTGTTTTCCTACCACAAATGTGTGGCGTGGCATTGATGCTCTGTTCATTTTGGTTCTTGGTCGTCATAACCGGCTGGGTATTCGTATCAACATACCAATGGAAATACGATGTTCAACCGTTCAGAACCGGCTTGTGGTTAGGTGTTGGTGGATTGACTGGGATGTACATGGGCGCTTGGGCCATGTGGGTCATGTTCAGTGTTTGACACAGATATTGATGGCCTCGGAAAAGAATCCAAGACTCCATCGTCCACCTTCTCGTCCCACACCACTGTTTTTCACGCCTCCAAAAGGAACACGTAGGTCACGATGCAGCCAACAGTTGACCCATATCATGCCCGAGTCAATTTGTTCGGCCATGGCACTACCTGCTTCTGAATCAGCCGTCCAAATAGAACCGGCCAATCCATAATCGGTCATGTTTGCAATTTCAATCGCTTCTTGGTCATCAGAAAATGGATGTAATGTAACAACCGGACCAAAAATTTCCTCTGTAGCACATCGGCTGTCAGGGGAAAGTCCATCGATCACGGTTGGAGATACCCAATAACCTTCTTGAAATGCTTCAGGGATTCCAACTGGTGCCCCTCCTCCACACAATATGTCGCCCCCTTCTTCTTCTGCTAGGTCGATATAAGACAGCACTTTGTCTCGGTGCGCTGCTGATATCAATGCACCCAACTCCGTGTGCTCATCAGCAGGGTCTCCAACAACCATGTTTGAAACCGTATTGAGAAAAGCGTCGATAAACGAATCGTAAATTGATTCGTGAATGAGAACTCTCGAACCACATAGGCATACTTGCCCTTGGTTTAGGAAAGAGGCCCTGACAATGCCCGGCATCATTGCTTCGATATCGACATCTGCACGAACAATGGTTGCATTTTTTCCTCCAAGTTCTAGACTTAATTTTTTGAATCCCGATGATGCGGATTTGGCCACTTCACGTCCCGTTGTTGTACCACCCGTGAATGAGATGAGATTTACATCGGGGTGAGATGTCAGGGGTGCTCCAGCATCCAAACCATTTCCATGGACGAGGTTGAATACCCCTTTTGGCAACCCAACATCTTCGATGACTTCAGCGAGTAGTGATGCCGTCATCGGCGTCATTTCCGAAGGTTTTGCAACAACAGTATTGCCCATTAATATGGCGGGTGCAACTTTCCACGACAATAGGTAGAGGGGGAGATTCCAAGGGGTAATCAAACCTGCAACTCCAACTGGTTTGTAGACGACGCGATTGGTAGCATCACTCATTTCAAAAATTTCCGAATCAAAGTTCCGACCTTGCTCAGCAAAGAAGCGGAAGTTGGCGACTGAACGAGCGGCATCAACTGAACGTGCAAGTGAAATTGGTTTTCCTGTATCTAGGCTCTCAATTTGTGCCACTTCTTCTGCACGATTCTCTAGAGCATCTGCGATTTTTTCCAACCAATCCGCTCTTTCAGTAATGCTGAGATTTCTCCAATCTTCAGCAGCATCCAAAGCTGCTTCGACGGCTGCATCAATATCTTCGCCAGACGAGCATGGGATACGTGCAATTTGTGCTCCGTTAGCGGGTGAAAAATCATCAATCCAATGGTCGCAATATGCGGGCCGCCACTCTCCATTGATGAAATTGGATAGTTCGATAATATCACTCATGGCTACCCTCTCCAGAGAATGGGTTGGAATACTTCTGCCAATCATAGTACCAACGATCTGAATTTGGATCCCATTCGTCCCATGTGACCACTTGTTCTAATTTCTTCAGTCGATCTGGAGGTACCACACCTGGGACAATGAAGGCTTTTTGTCGATGGAGTGGGTACGGATTTCTCAATTCAATCCCAAGAACACCTAGGACTGCACGAGCGACATACCAAGTGGCTTGTGAATTCCATCCGTGTGCAATTTTAATGACAATTCCTAGACCTTTTGGGAAATCTTCGTGGATGATCGAAAGACCGAGCAAGCCATCTGCCCCTTCCTTGGCCAAAACAGTTCCATTTCCTGCTTTTATTGCAGTTGAATCCAAGCGATTGAATCCCCCGACCAGATCTGGAAATTTACACATTGAATCCCAAATCCAATCATCATCCTTTTCGCGTGCCAAACCGGCAAACATTACTGCGAGTTCGTTGACTGTATTGGATACAGTGGGCAAACCGCACCCGTCCTTAGAAACTCGTTTCGGCTCCCAATTTGGGTTCCCCAAGAATCGGCGAAGAACATCTAGGAAAAGTGGAAACCAGTCTGATTGAGGCAATGTATAACCTGCACGATTGATGCCTAAAAGGCGTAGTGCACGAAGAATGGCAGCATGTTCGCCAGAACATGTATGGAACCATCGTCGTGGCCGTCGCACTTGTCTACCAAATTGAATAAGAGGGACATCAAGAGGACACTGCATCAATCCCCATTCTGATTCAGTCAGAATTGATTGTGCAGCAGCAACGTGTTCAGTATCCCCATTATGTGAGGAACAGGCAATCGCTTTTTGCTCATCCGTTAACTCGGAATCGAGAATATCAACAAATGATTTCATCAATAGTGGTTTCATCATACTTCGCCCATAGCAAAGGACATTTCCACCAAAGGAATGGAAAACATCTGAGCCATGCGCCCATGCAATCGCGCCATGGATTGTATTCTCACTCACATCGTTTCGTCTGAAGTCTACCAGAGGCTCCCATTCTACATCCCGCCCCGTTGCAATTCCCTTTGCCCCATCTGAAATTGGCGATGTGGGGTAGACTGCTGAACCCGGCCTTCCGGGTGCAACTGAAGATGGCCGTTGGTCACTCATCTGGCATCACTCCCATTGATGAGGGGCACGACCTTGTCCATGAATGCACTCATGTCTCGACATATGCGAGCAGAATCATGGCGGAAGAAATCAAACCACAGCATAAGTCGATCATCAGGATGAAATCTTTCACGAATTTGCGTTGCTACATCAGTTGCATTTCCAATGACGGCATTGTTGCTGGCCTTGGATACTTTCGCTGGATCAAGAGTCCCTTCGAGTGCTGCCCAATATGAAGAAAGTGCTCCTTCAGATTCTTGCTGTGCTGCTTTGGTTTTCTCAGACTCGTTCAATCCTTCTTCTTCATTGAGGAATACCATGACAGTTCGGGGCATCATCCTACGTTCCCACTGACCCTTGTAGGCGCTCTCCATTCGTTCATGTGTGGATTCAATTATTTCGGGTTGAGTGATACTGAGGTTGAAGACTTGTACAGGCATGAATGTATTCGCATATACCTGGAGCGCAGGTTCGTGGCTTCCGATGACAAGGTTGACTCCTGCTCGATTCCATTCCTGTGGAACTGTTTTTATTTCTTCAAATTCGTATCTTCGAGGGATGTGGATTTCGGCATTGTCATTCCCATTTGCAGTTTGAACAGCATGCCAATCCTCATCTGATCGGAAATCCCCCCGGGTCAAGGTAGTCTCTCGAATATCATCTGAACTAATCGTGTCACCGCGAATTAGGCGTAGCATAATTTCAGTGGCTTCCCAGAAGATTTGCCCTCGAAGTGCTGGCCAAGCTTCCTTCTCTACAGAATTACGTGGCACAATTCCGTAAGGGGAGGCCATGAATTGAAATCTTCCTGCACTGAAACCAAGATTCAGTTTTCGAGAATCTCCGCGAACTTCTTGCAATGCACAAAAGTTTCCGATTCGCTCAGCCACAGCAATAGGACCACCGTTTGCAAGAATTGACAAGACTGCACTTCCAATTTCAATTTGTTTTGTTTGTGCCATAGAAAGCATTGCCAATTGGAAGAAATCAGTGCAAAGGCCCACTTCACCTTTCCAATGAGGAATCACGGGTCTCTTGTTTCGCTTCTGTACTTCGGTAGACAAATGGGCTTGAGCAAGCCAAGCAACTCCGTACCCCAACTCATCAGCAATTTTCAGTTGCTCTAGATAGTTGGCATACATTGTGGTTTCATCTGGACAGGTACCTGCAGCATCAGGAGTTTGAGAAATTGAAAAGAAAACATCGAATTCCATTCAATTTCCTCCATGTACAGAGTCTGCCAATTCATTCAATCGATCCTTGATTGGGTCCGGTGTGGGGCGACCAAGTTGCATGAATCCAGTCATAACTTGTGATAGGTGTAGTAATTCCAAGTCATCATCCTCCATTGCTCTGGCCATTTCAGCCAACCCCCAACGAGAGACAACAGTTCCTTCAAAGTCATCTTCGGCTTCAGCAATTTCTAAGGCGGCTTCGTAGTGGATTATGGCTCCATCGACATTGCCTTCAATTGCTTCCAAATGGCCCATGATTGCCAAACCATTGACCATTCCTTTCCGATCGCCGAGTTCTTCGAGTAAATCTACGCAACGTGCATGGAATTCTTTGGCTTGCTCTAATTCATTTTCACTTCGTGCAATTTCCCCGAGATTGTAGAGGGTATTTGCCAGTCCGACTTTGTCTTCCAATGCTTCTTTCAGGGCAAGGCTTTGCGAGAACGCAGATTTTGCAGCCGGTATATTTCCTGATTCAAGCGAGAAAATACCGAATTGATTGTTGTAGGATGAACGCAACCAATCATCTTCACTGATTGCAACCAAATCTTTTGCTTCTGCAAGAGCGGTTCCGTCGTTGACAATCCGTGCCTTGGTCAATAAAGCCCAAGCAAGTTGGTCATTGTCTTCGGTTTCTTTTGCCAATTTAATTGCGTGTGCAATCAGTGCCTCAGCCCGTTCAGGTTGATCGATTTGCAGTGCGATATCTGCCAGTGTTAGAGCAACACCTGCATCCATCCCCTCATCGAACCCACCTCCTTTTGCCATCAAATCTAGTAGATGGTGAGCCTGCTCGGGTGTAAGGGATTCGTCAGCCATTCGACCACCTCAAATTGAACGCATTCGGCCGCCATCTACTGCCAAACTGATACCTCGAATACCACCAGATTGTGGCAAGCAAAGGAAGGTCACAGCAGAAGCAGTTTCCATGGGGTCGATGAGTCTTCCAATCGGAACTTGTGACATCCAAGTGTCGTGGATTTCTTGTTGACTTCTCCCTGTTTTATTCTCAATAGATTCTGCCAGAGAACCCAATCGATCCGTATCGGTAAAGCCAGGCAAGATATTGTTAATCGTAACACAAGCAGGTAATTCTCGGCTGAGTGATTTTGCCCATGATGCCATCGCCCCTCGAAGGGTATTGGATAATCCGATGTTGGGTATTGGTTCGCGAACCGAAGTTGAGATGATGTTGACAATACGTCCCATTCCAGATGCCTCCATCGCAGGTACGACCATTTGGGTAATTTGATGAGAAGCGTGGAGATGACGCTTAAATGGCGCTTCAAAATCCTCGATTTCATTGTCTAGCAATGGGCCACCGGGTGGACCACCTGCGTTGTTTACCAGAATGTGAATCGGACCGGCTGCCAAGATACCAGAGATTGTTTTGGTGATGGCATCTGCATCTTCAAGATCCAGTGACATTGAACGGACTCCTGGAATTTCAGGTGCGCTACGGCTGAGCCCGATTACATCAGCGCCGCAAGCCGCTAACATTTCTGCAGTCGCTCTTCCAATGCCTTTGGAGGCTCCACAGACAACAGCTCTCATTCCTTTCAGTGCATCAGTTGCGTACGGTATTTCCATTCTTTCACCTCAGTCCACATAGTGTGCATATGTTTGTTCTGTTAACTTCTGGTCCACAACTTCCAGAATCTCTGGTGGGGCGTTGCGGAAGGTAGGCCATGGGCTTTCGCCTTGTGGATGGCGCATTTCTGGCCACTTTCCTGCCACATAAGCCATCAGTGCCTCCTTCATCAATACGCCAGCGAGGACAAGTGTCTCGTAACACAGGTCCTCATAATTCATGCCACGTTTGACCGGGAATTCACGGCGTAGCAATAGTTCACCGGTGTCGATTCCATTGTCTCAGAAGTGTGTTGTACTCCCGATGGGAATGTCATGGTAAACAGACCAAGCAGGACTGGCAGATCCTCGACAATCTGGCAATAATCCGGGATGGGAGTTGATGACGCCATCTTTTGGCGTGTCGAGAATTTCTCCACGTATGATTCGTGTGCCTCCAAAGACGATGAGATCCAAATCCATGCCTCGAATGTGTGGCATCACTTCGTCGGAATTATGGATCGGTACCGTCACATGAATAACATCGAGTTTCTCAATTTGTTCGATAATGGTCGGTGCAATTGGATTGCCTTCAATGCGCTTGAGAAACTTCTCGCGTTCCTCGTCACCAATCGCCGAATCTTCCTCGATTATAATCGCTGGAACGAAGCCCTCGGACAACATTTGCCGCAACATCTCGCGCCCATAAGGGTGCTCCTTGAGCAAGAGATAGGCAAAGACTGGCGTGTCTCCCATATCACCCCGAAGGGGTGGAAGATACCCGTTCTTTTCGGTCAGGCAATATCTATCCAAGGTGATGAATCACAGGTCCCGTCATAATAGATTGCTCCGCCTTCAACACCTGCGCTAAATTTTACTTGGTCACATCCATAGTCGCAAAATCCTGCAGAGCTTTGGTAATACAGATTTGTTGACCAATAAGATCCATTATTGTAATCTCCATTGACATCCCAACTGTTGCTATTGTAACCAATAGCTTGCTCGGAACCGTCGTCCATTTTTACAGTTAAAGTCACCCAAATCGATTGACTCTCTTGATGCTCTTCACTATCTTCAAGCCATCCGCCACCGACTCTCAGTAATTCAATGGTTACATTGAATGAATTATCTTGTGCCACATCTTTTGTGGCGTAGATGTAGTCAAATCCACAATACTTCTCATCA
>JAQXFF010000009.1 GCA_029250425.1 Candidatus Thalassarchaeaceae archaeon
GCCAGTATTATCGTGGGATACTCTTGGTGATGCAACGGGGTACGTTCTAATCCTCAGTAACCAGAGTGGTCCACAAATCTACAGTTCTTGGGATTCAAGCAGTAATTCAGGATTCAACATTGGGGCTACAGCAGCAACGCCTTCAACTTGGACACCTGGATTTGATCTCGCGACAGGTGAGATTTACACTTGGTCGGTACAAGCACTGAATGGTTCTGTCCCCGGTTCTAGATCCGTGCCGTGGACCTTTGGTATTGGTAACCCAGATATCACCTACCAAGGAAATCACGTTTACAGTATTGAAATCCAGGAAGGCTCTGATATCGAAACTCTTGGTCACGTACCTGTTTGGGACACTTACATGAGTGAAGGTGCGATTGACACAGCTCACGGAGCAAGTGACACGCTACAGATTGGAACTGGTTGTGATTCAGCGACAAGCAATCGGTGTTATGGCCTATATGAAATCGATATGGGGCAAATGGCCCCGCTCGGTCAGTTACCTGTGAATACGCACTCTGCACAATTATCCATATATTCAGATGGAATTAGTGAATTCACTCTTGCCAATTATCTGGACTTGACGGCGTATGCTCTGATCAATCCAAATTACGAGGAAAGTGGGGCGACTTGGAATTCGGCTGCCACAGGTACCAATTGGTCCACATCCGGTTTGCAATCTGGAATCGATTACATTGCAACTCCATTGGATACAGTACGTGTAATGAACAGCTTTGTCGGTGGTTGGCTATACTTTGATGTGAGTGGTGCGATGACGACTATGAATGGCACTATGTCCATCGTCATCATGGGTGTGCCCAATGCCGGACACATGTTGATTGATGTCAAGACCAGTGAATCGGTATCTTCAAACAAACCAATGTTGCATTATAATTACACACTTGTAGATTCTATTAGTCTATCAGGTCCATCCACGACAGATGCAGACACCGGTGTCCAATTTTCGGGTACATTGTTGGATGCTAGCGCCAGCACTCTTGCTGGGGATGTCATTTGGTCTTGCTCAGGTGGTTCAATTGATGCAAGTGGATATTTCACTCCTGATCAAAGTGGAATTATCACCATCTCTGCAGCCTATGGTCAAGTGATTGAAACGGTTAACCTCACAGTCACTGCAGGTACACCAACCATTCTTGTTGTCGTTCCTTTGGCTATCACGCTCACTGCAGATGATACCTTTGACATGAATATGCTTGCAGTTCTCGATGCAAATGCGAACGTTGTACCAGATGAGGTCATTACAATGACCATTACCAATGGGTCATTCTCGCAAGGTGTTTCGTACAATCCAGTAAGTATGGATTATTCCGTAACTACGCCAGCGGGAACCGTTAGTTGGTTGCCATGGACAGCTGGTACTCAATGGATGAATGTCACATGGGGGACACAATTCGTATCTGTTCAAATTACAGTTGAAACAGGTGCGCCATCATATTTCGTCATCACAGGTGACAGCATGATTGAAGCTGGTAACACCACTGTATTCGACATTGATATTTATGACCAAAAAGGCAATCAAAAAGATCGCAGTTCATCAGGGACTCTGACATGGGGTGCTGATGATGGAATCATGGACAATGCAACGGGTTCGTTCACAGGTGTTCAGATTGGGACGGCGAGGATTTGGGTTGACAGTGACCTTGGCATTCACAGTGAAAGTACAATTGATGTGACATATGGTGACATTGCTGATTTGGAAGTTACTGCAATAGGACCGACCAATACAATCATCGTCACAAGTTCACCAACATTGGACAGTATTTCGTTGACTGCTGATGATTTAGTAACATTGAATGTTATCCGAATTGATGTTCAGGGCAATCGAGAACCCCTTGATTTGCCTGTGACTGGCTGGTCTTGGCTCAATGGTATTGTGAATGTTGGACCCCCAACAACTTGGGATGCGGCCAATCAAGGTTCATCTTGGGTAAAGGCGACTCTTGAGGGATTCGATGTAGTAGTCATTCCAATGGCTGTCGATCACGGTTTGCCAATCTCCATTGAAGCCCGGGCGCCCAATAACAACTTCAATTTGACAAGTGGACAAGATACAGGTACTCTCTCCGCGTTCACAGC
>JAQXFF010000014.1 GCA_029250425.1 Candidatus Thalassarchaeaceae archaeon
CACTAACCGTCAAAGTGAAGGTATGGTTTCCAATAGGTAGTCGGACGTTGATCTTTTCAGTGTCTCCTATTTGTTTTGAATGACCATCCCTCCAGACCCATTGTTCGATACCTTGGCTACCGGGTGATGTCGCCGAACCATCAAGAAGTACAATTGCAGTCCCATCTTGGTTGGCATTGATGATCACGTCCATTCCAGCATCTGCAGTTGGTGAAACATGAGATACAAACTCTTGGTCTGAGAGACCTGCCATGAGGTCAGTATCCTCTTCCTGGAATTGTGCCAGTTGTTCGATTTCATCGTCTAACATTGCAAATAGTTCCGAATCATCGACAGTTGAGTCCCTAGAATTGAATTGTTTTTGTTCCTCCTCAGTTAACAGAGAGGCAATATCTTGGCCATCGTTGGCATAGATGTCTTCATCAGGGGCTGCGAGTGGCGCTTTCAGTTCAGCACCTTCAACAAATTCCAATAAATCATCATCGATATCCATGTCTGAAGACAACGCATAAGGGGTCGCCTCTGGATCAATCCAGAGGATTCGATTTTCACGCGTGTAATCATTTTGATTATCGCCACTCAAAGCGATTCGAGAACCATCCTGACTCGCAATAATCGATTGAACCAATCCTGAGTGTTCACACCTCCAAACCTCTTCTCCTACCGCATTAATTCGGTGTAGGTAGAACCATGATGCAACGAGTACATCATTTCCTTGTCGTCGTAGATCGTTTATTGTGTACATCGATTTCCAAATTGTGACAGAGGTCAAGTCATCATTGATTTTCAGAACCGTCCCGTCGAATTGCCCAGACAATGCCCCCAAACCATCTGGTATGATGCACATACTGCGCGAATTGATCTCTTCCGAATACATACGCTGTCCAGTTGAGGACCATCTTTCTAATGCTATTTGGGCAATATCGGAAGGTGTGATTCCAAGAACTTCTCTGCAAAGAAGGAGTGAACCATCATGGAGGAAACACATTGCAGAGATTGTTTCTCCTGATTCTGATTCAGGGGTTCTACTCCAGCGTTTGTTCCCATTTGTGTCGAGAACATGGACATTTCCTTCATCATCGGAAACTGCGACACCTGTCCCATCATTTGCGACCGATATTCCAATCAGCTCACCTGCTGTAAACCGTCCTCTATTGATGCCATTTTCCGTCATCAAGTGGAGGTGACGTCCTCCATCAATACAGCCGATGATGGATCCATCACCTGATTGTTGGAGGTGATCGCAACCCCCTCCAATGGCATGTGTCCAACGATGTCCCCCCAATCGCTCATGTCCGTAAAGATCACTTGTATGGGTGCCGACGACAATGATGCCTCCATTTGCGATTTGTAGATGGGTGACCGCATCATCAGCATTGAATGGATCTAAAGCGGTTGGTTTTCCGGAAGTATCAATGATTCTGATGACTCCATCATCACTTCCCCATGCGATCCATTTCCCATCGGGGGATACATCGATTGCACGCACGATGGCTTCGCACTCGATTTCTGAAATCGGGTCGATGACCATCGGCATGATTCGTGACCTTCCCCTTCCATCTTGAGATTGCCGCAAACAGGCATCAGGCGAAAACTCTGGATTTCAAAGCCTCAATCTCTTGTTTTGACCATCCCACAAGAGGTTCAAGATGGGCCAACGGTGTCCGAATATTTTCATCACTACCCACAAAAGTAGGGGCATTCGGTAAGTGGTGGGCAACAACGCCCCACGGCAAGGGATTCTTATCACGCCCTGGTCCTGTGACCAATTTCTCGGCATATTCATCTGAAACCAAGGTAGGGTCCCATGATTTGAGTTCCTCGCCTTTCCCCTCAAGAGGCTGGATACGACATCCTCTGTGCATCATCAACCATGCACAAAGCACATCTTCTTCTGAATTCAAATGTGCCATCACCAGGCCTTGAACACCTGAAGGAAGACCACCTGGCCCCATGAATCGTGTACCCAATAGGCGAGCCTTGTCAGGGAAGAGGGCAACCCGAATTGCCCAGTCGGGCTGACCTAAGTTCACTTTGAGATCTACTTTCTCAAGCACGGCGGCTCCAGTTGCACCTGCGAATGTTTGACTTGTCCATTCGCCTTTTTGGCCATGGCGCTTGCAGCGTACTGCAAAACTCCCTTCGGGATTTGGATTCAATTCCAGCGCAGCATTTGCCACCCCTTCTGGCGTGGGCTCAACTTCGGTGAAAGGATCAACAGCATTGACGCCAAATGTATGCTTCAGCGCATCGACAATTTCAGCGTCCAAATCTCCACTGACAAACATGAGTCCACCTTCAACTCGTATCCTCACCTCGGCGCCTCGGATTCGGCACTGTGCATCCAGTGTAGTTCTCAGGATACGTGTGAAGTGCTTTCTAACAGGCTTGGATTTGAGCATTGATTCGCCCATTCGGACCATCC
>JAQXFF010000017.1 GCA_029250425.1 Candidatus Thalassarchaeaceae archaeon
ACCAGTATCCCTTTCAAGCCAGAAGTCGCTCAACAATTGGCAGATGCTGGGCTGGATGAAATTCGTTTTCACCTCCTCAATCTAGAGTATGAGCGATATGTGCCGACCATGCAAGCTTGCCGAGATGCAGGGTTGTATGTAGGCATTGAATTGCCATGCGAACCAGATCAGGATGTGCGATTGCATCAACTTATCGAAGAAATGCGGAATGGACCGGCCCTTTTCCTGAACCTGAATGAATTGGAAATCACCGTCGGAAACTACGACAACATGGAAGTCAGGGGATTCAACCTTTCAACTGAAATCACAGCAGGGGCAGAAGGTTCTGGTGAACTTGCCAGAGCCTTACATGCAAAGGTCACACCTGAATATGGATTCATGGTCAAATATTGTACGGCGTCATACAAAGATTCTGGGCAACTCCGTCGTAGATTCTTGCGCCGTGGAGAACATACAATTTCACCCCATGAACAACTGACTGAGGATGGAACCATTATCTTCGGTGCAATTTGGTGTAGCGATGAAGATGCACAGAATTGGATTTCTGAAATTTTAGAACAAACTGGAATCCCAGAACAATTTATCTTCCATGATTCGGATACAGGTCGGCTCGAAATACCCCTTCTATTGGCCGAAGAAATCGCAGGTGAAGTGGAAGCCCCTGTTGCAATGGTTGAGATTCACCCCACCCATGAAAGATTGGAGGTTGGCGTCATCTGGTTGAACGATGTGCGTCCACAGTGACGTTATCGTCGAATTCAAGAACGGTCGCCATCCCGCAGAGCCTGATGTCTGAGGATGAAGACTCCGAAGAGGGGGCTGCAGAAACCCCCACTGAGGAAGAAATGGTTGAGCCTACAATTGAGGAACAACTCGCCGAAGCCATTACCCGAGCAGAAAAAGCAGAAGCAGAAATCACCTACAGGGATGCGGATATTGTCAACCTTCGAAGACGTTCGGCAGCAGATCGCGCTGAATTACTCAAATTCGCTGGATACAATCTATCTGGTCGGATTCTTCCAGTTCTTGACAACCTTGACAAAGCACTCGAAGCCGCCGAAGATGGGCCACTCGCAGATGGCGTACGCTTAACTCGCGAAAATCTTCTCGATGCATTCCAAACTGAAGGCCTGAAACCAATTGAAGTCGGTTCGAAATTTGACCCCAATACAATGGAAGCAATCACCACACTTCCTGCTTCAGAAGAATATCCAGATGGGACTGTTATCGACACATTAGAATCGGGGTGGATGTACAAAGATCGAGTCCTTCGGCCCGCACGAGTTGTTGTCGCAAAGGAGTGAGACTATGGAGCAGAAAAGGTGGATTCTATTACCTCCTGCAATTTGGATATCCTGCCTTTTCTTAATTCAAATAGTGGGTGGTTTAGCCGCGCCAAATTCATCTCAAATCCCCCCTGAATGCCCTGAAAACAGCCTAAACTGCTCCCGAATGATGATGGGTCTTGAGGGGACTCCAGAGGATGTTCATACCGCTGCAATGGATTGGATCAATTCACAGGAACGAACGACGATTCAAAAGCAAACTGAATCATCATCACACACTGTATTTCGGACCCAATGGATGATGTTCCAAGATGATTTTTTCCTTGAGACAGGGTGCACCGAAAATGGAACTTGGATTCAGGTTCATTCAGAGTCCCGACTTGGAATTGGCGATATGGGTGTCAACCAGAATCGCGCCGATGCATTGTTGAATTACTTGTCATCCATTGAATTTGAACCAAGTGACTGCTAACCTACCGGTTCGCCACCCGTACCCATGTGGAACAAACGACGTTGCCAACCATTGGCGAATAATAGGCGAACGACAGGCTCGGGCATGTTGACGCAAAGAGCGGCAATTGCAGCCTCTTCTTCCGCCACGGTGGACAACATTTGCATGGTTGCACGAATTCGCCACCCTTGCCAATCTTCACGCTGTACCAAATCACCCTCAACTGCCATCCATCCAGCCTCTCTATAGAGGGAC
>JAQXFF010000018.1 GCA_029250425.1 Candidatus Thalassarchaeaceae archaeon
CGCGCGAAGCGCGCCGGATTGTTTTTTGGGGTTTTGGGGGGTCCCATATCCTTGGAAATGTTGCTTTGGTTGACCATGACCACGCTCTGGCTCTAGGCCCAATTGTGGGGTTCCGTAGCCAACGTAAGCACGAGCAATCATGGTTTCAAAGAAAGCTGGTTGTTGGTCGACACGGACATCCACCAATTGGATGATGTCTCCACCACTGCCGGATTGACCAGCAAGCAGGTCAGCCATGTACGCAGTCTCAAACTCAGGCCCTGTCATCTCTTGTTCAGGACGGTCGCCACGCTGTGTGATATACACTGATTCAATGTAATCATCAGGATCTAGTCCACTGAGGGTAGTAGGTGCATAGAAAATTCCCGTTGGGTTCCCGTAATGCATCCCGCTCTCAGCATACTGATAACCACCAATTGGGTACAACCGATTGTCAACCGCAAAGTAGCGAATGTCATTGTTTCGAGTGACCGTTTCACCGGGGCCACCATCATAAGAAGCGACTTCGTACTCAATAGAGGTCAAATCATGGTACAAATCAACCATTTCGTCTAGGCTGAATACATGAGTGAGCAAATCACGAGCAATTGCATATCGAGCATTCTGTCGGTGCAACGATGTAGATACATCGTTGAAATCGTCGTAAAGGTCACTGGTATACCAGTAATCACCGATGATGTAGTGTGAGGATTCACACGAGAATGCACTTGTAGAATCATAGACATCATCACCTGGAGAATTTCCGTTATCATCGAATACAAATTCATCATCAACTGGACAGTTATCCATCCAATCGACCTTTCCATTTTGGTTGAATTCATAGGTTGCTGAATTCAGGTCAGTATACTCACCAATTTGTTCACGATCTTCATAGAGACGGTAGAGTGTTGTTTCTGAACGTGTTCCATCTGCATTCATGACAGTGCCTTCTGCAAGCATGACATCGTCACCTGCACCAATAATGGTGAATGAACGATCTTGCACGCCTTGACTGTCAGACATTGTGTTGATTGAAACCCATTCATCCCATGTCGCATCTGATTGTGTTGCAGAATTGAAGTGTTGCTTCATCATTTGAGAGAAAGTATGAGTGAAGCGATCGTCATCAGTTGTTCCTTGATCATCACTGAACTCTTGACGCATGTCACCCTCTGCGAGAGTGGTAATGAATAGCGCAATCGTGTCTTCTTCGCCACCAGCGAGTAACATGTTACCTGCAGCTGGAATACCCGACTGGAAGTTGTCTGCCACGGTAGGGTGCTGGCCCTGAGCAAGTGCTTGGAATCCATAATCCCACCATGAGACGAAAGCAGGTCGTTCCGAGAACGATTGATCAGAATCTTGAGCTTCTAACCAGTCGTATGCTTCGTTCCACGAACGTCCGTTGAAACCAGGACCGAAAGTACCCATGTACCAGCATTCGCCTTGACAGGTGGGCATTTCTTCATCATCAATTCCATAATCTGAATATGGTGAACCGTCAAAGACAGACCAACCAAAAAGTTCGGCTCGAAGTGCATCGGGCATCAAATCGTGAATTGCATCATCGACTTGCTTCTCACCAACTTCACCACGAGGTATTCCAGAATCGATTCCATAAATTGCATGTTGGCTGAATAGGAGGAGCAAAACCAATCCAATTGCAGGTACACCGGGGTGTTTGCGGCCAGCACGATATGTGGAACTGAAGCGTGCTTTAGATCCGTTTATGCCCATGCGCCTCCATGTCTTCACGAATTCCTTGACACCGCTATATCGCCAAAGGCCAACAATTGCTGCTGAACCCATAATGGCCATCACTGGTGTTGCGTTGAACATAAACCGACCAGCGGACCATGCCATGTACGAAGCCAAAAGAATCCACATGGCCAAAACCAAGTGAGTTTGCTTACGTGTACGCAATCCACGCCATAGGGAAATACCGCCCATCCCCAATGCGAGGATGAATACGAGTGGTCCGAAGTTTGCGAACAATTGTCCGCGACTTGGGGCCTGTGCTTCCGCAATGGTGCCGAAAACCTTGTTCTTGGAGAAGTAGAATCCACCTGTGGTGAGAACATCCCATCCATTTGAGATATCGAGTAGTTGCAAAATATACAACGCACCCAATAGGGCAGTCGTAATCATTGAACCCATGATGATCACCATCAGCCATGGTTTGTCACGGAAGGCTGTGACAATCCAGCCGTTGATTACAGTGAAGCCCACAATATAGAACAGTGGCTGGAAACCGCTTGCGTCCCAAAGCAGGTTCAGTTGCATGTTGCCGTAGAATGGCAATGGCAACAAGAAGGTCGTCAGCATCATCACAGTGATTGCAGAGGTCAATGGCATGCTGTCTCTACGACGCAATAGATTGAGCGCTGTCTGCATGAAGAATGCGGCGTAAATAATCGCCAAACCATAAACGAATCCTTTCCACCCGAGGGCGACAGTTGCAAACGAAACACCCGCCAATAGCGCTTGAGCCATAGCGGCAGGGTGTTGCTTGAATGAAGCCTTGATGCCAGTTACCATGTGCAAAGGGTTCCAATCAGATTTTTCGAGTAACTTGTCACTGCCAATCGAATCGACAGCACAGAGCCAGAAATAGAATCCAAGCGACATGAACAGAATCACGAAAGCATCGTGGTCAGCCAGAGCGAATGTGCTGTGGCTAACGTGACCAGGCATGAGTGCCATAAGCCATGCACCAATTGCACCAGCACCAGTTCCGAAGAACCGCTTGCAAGTTGCAGCAATTGGCAATACGGTCAATGCACCGTAAACAGCAGGCATTCCAGCGATGGACCACCAAGCAGCATCGTGAACATCGCCATCAAGGAATGGGTCTAACAGACT
>JAQXFF010000023.1 GCA_029250425.1 Candidatus Thalassarchaeaceae archaeon
TGGAATTTTCCGCTTCACCAAATCATTGGCAAGGTCGCTCCAGCATTGGCTGCCGGTTGCACGATGGTACTCAAGCCCAGTAAAGAAGCACCACTAAACGCATTCTTATTGGCTGATATCATTGATGAAATCGGGTTACCAAATGGTGTATTCAACCTCGTCAGTGGCCATGGTTCAGATGTTGGAGAATATATGTCGGGACACCACGATGTAGACATGGTTTCTTTTACGGGTTCAACTGGAGCAGGTGTTCGTGTCAGCCAAGCTGCTGCACCCACAGTCAAGCGAGTTACTCTGGAATTAGGGGGCAAAAGTGCAAACGTTGCATTGGATGATGCTGATCCACAATTGGTGGGTAAAATGGCCATCGGTGCCTGCTACCAGAATTCTGGGCAAACATGTTCTGCATTGACCCGACTGATTATTCCTGAATCAATGAATGATGAAGTCTGTGAAGTCATTGCAAATCGAATCGCTCGTTATACTGCAGGCGACCCCCTAGATGACAATACAAGATGTGGACCCATGGTTAGTGCACGGCAACAAGCGAGTGTTTCTGAATTTATTCAGGCTGGAATTGATGAAGGGGCCAAACTAATCTCTGGTGGAATGGGAATGCCCGATGGATTGTCCACAGGATTCTTTGTCAAACCTACCGTATTTGCGAATGTGACTCCAGACATGACCATTTGGCAAGAAGAAATTTTTGGACCTGTACTGGTGATTACAACATATGAATCAGAGGAAGAAGCCCTGGCTCTTGCCAATGATTCAATCTATGGCCTATCAGGGGGAGTTTGGTCTGCCGATGAAGAACGTGCAATGAACTTTGCAAGAGGCATGCAAACCGGACAAGTGAGTATCAATGGGGGGCCTTTCAACATCAGTGCACCCTTTGGTGGATACAAGATGTCTGGCAATGGCCGTGAATTGGGGATACATGGTCTTGAGGAATTCCTTGAAACCAAATCCATTCAGCGTCCGGTAGGATAATCCGGCGCCACGGTGAATAACCCCCTCCAAGGATGAGTGATTATGGCCGAAGGTGAGAGCACGCCCCGACTCGTGCTTATTTCTGGTGCGACGGGGGCTGGAAAAACAACGTTGGCCAAGGCTGTTGCTCATGAAATGGGCATGGCAAGAATCGCTTCAACCGATACCATCCGGGAAGTTATGCGGGCAACCGCAGATTCACCTGACCCTGCTCTTAATCGATCATCCTACGGGCGCGGTGAGGTTGGAGACCCCGCAACTGATTGGGAGGATGCTGCAAAAGCAGTCCAGCCGGGAATAGAAGCAGTGGTTGAACGTGCGCGTCGGCAAGGAGTGGATTTGATTGTTGAAGGTGTTCATGTAATCCCTTCTCGGAAACTCATTGGTAGTTGGGAAGCAGCCGGTGGTGCTGCTGTAGGCATTATTGTCAAGATTGAAGATGAAGACACACATCGAGAAAGAATCGAAGAACGTGAAGCAAATACTTGGCGTGGAGTGGAAAGATACAGGATTGGATTTGAGCGTATCCGCTCCATTCAACGTGCCCTTGAGGAAAAAGGAGCAGGTGCTGAATGGAAAGTCGTCGATACCCGATTGCATCAAGATGGTTTGGGCATGGTTCGCCAATGGTTGAATGAAGCTTGGTATGCAGCAGATCGACGTTGAGGGTGATGTTGTGACTCATGTTTGGGTAGTTGACTCCAATTGTTTCATCCATATTGGCTCAATGGCTCCTGAAGGATTCATTGATGATTTAAAAAAAATCCTTCGAAAAGAATCTACGAGTTTGCACGTCACTCCTGGTGTACACGACGAAGTACGCAATGTTCGATTTCAACGATGGCATGAGAAACCGAACCTTCTCGATGAGATGAAGGATTTACTGTTGACAATCAATGTTG
>JAQXFF010000025.1 GCA_029250425.1 Candidatus Thalassarchaeaceae archaeon
GGATGGTAAAGATCGTTGAAGAATTGCAACCTGCAATATCCACACTATCGGCTACAATCGAGGGACTTAGTTGGCATTGATTGCCAATCCTTCGTTATCGTAGTCCCAGTCTAGAACATCCCAACCTGCTGCTTCACAAGCAGCAATCACATTTTCTTGTCTTTGTGGACCTGAGAGTAGTGCGACACATCCGCCACCACCGGCCCCCAATGCCTTCCAAGCTGCAACGTCCTTATTCTCAAGAAGAGGATTGACAACTTCTCTGAAGGGGTCATGAAGTGACATGTCGAGTGCGTCAACACCTTTGCACACATCGTGTAATGCTTGGACAACCATGTCTCTTCTGTCTTGGTCAAGGCCTTGTGCCATCTTTCGAGCAGCCAGTCGAATGGTCATGAGTCCTTCAATGACTTCTTCATCCTTGGCCGCATATTTTTCCCAAATGAGATCATGTAAATCGCCACTGACGTGTGGTATGCCAGTATTTGCAACAATCAGATGTTTTTGCAGCCAAAACCTTGCACTACGTGGTGGATCAAATGGCATTTCTTCCACGGAATCACCAATGAACATCAAGTGATTGAATCCACCATGTTTTGCAGCCCATTGGTCCTGCCTTCCACCCGTATTGCCGAGTAGTGCTTCAAATTGGTAGGCGGCTTCTTCAGCGTTATCAGCGCCATTGATCGCTGCCATCAATGCAACATTGATCGCTCCAGTAGTCCCTAATCCCGAACCGACGGGTGCATCACAGCGATAGTTCACCGATAGTCGTCCACTGTCATCAATTTCCAGAGATGCATGTGCGTGAATATTGATTGCAACATTGACAACCTCACCACCGACTTCATGAGTGTATGGAGGTACATCAGTCCAACCTCCAGCCAAATCAAGTCGGACCGGAGCCCGGGCGTCTACACGCTTCATCGGACTCACCGAAGGGCTTGCTTCCCTTCAGTCCTCCGACAGGTGAGCAATGGCATCCTCGATGATTGCTCTAGATCGTTGAAGAATCATTCTTCTCCACTTGAGTGAATGGGGGTTGAATGCATTGAGCATATCTCGTCTCTCTTTGCTCTGCAGCAGGCGAAGTGGCGGTTTTCCACTCCATTGTGTAAGGCGATTTTCTGCACGCGCCAATTTGAGTAATGGAATTGGTTTTATCGTGCCAAATTCTTGAGTGATACTCGTCCATTTTTTATCAGGGAATCTAGATTCAATTCCAGCTTGGATGCCTCCTCGAATTTTGTAGGCCACTCCCTTTTCAGGATCCAATGGCTGAACACGTTCACCGTATCGAGCCATCAATGATTCCTTATCATCCTCTTTTGCAACCAACAATGAATCCACACCGAATGGTCCAAGCCCCGTATGAAAATCGATCCAAACAATTTGCTTGACGTCCGTTAATTTTCGTTCACACCAATCGATGAAATTCCGACTGGATTCGGCCAATTCTGCTCCACCATATTGGAGTGATTTTGGTCGAGTGTATTGCCCCTCTTGAACCGCCTGTTTCGCATTGGCAAATCCCAATCGAAATGAATGCCACCCCGCTCGAATTGTGTAGTACTCTCTACCTTTTTTCATGCCTTTTGGATTCAATAGATGATCTAAGCGAGCATAGTTTTCGGGCTCCCCTTCGTAGGCTTCACCAGGGGGCAAGAAATTTCGATTCATGTCCGCATTGTCCTCATTGACTCTACGTAACCATGCCATCCCCCATGGGTTGATTGCATGTGCAAATACAATGGCACAATCCTCGGGTAGAGACAATTGTTTGGATTTAATTCCATCCAGAATCCACATGGCCGCGGCGGAACCTGGAAACCCTTCGACACCATGGACTCCAGAAGTGTGCAGAATTAATTTCGTTGCATCGGGTGGTCCAATCCAAAGGAAATCAGTTGACAATGTTTCTTCGTGTGGCCCCTTTTTTGAAATTGGTAAAGTCTCTACTTCCAACTCCATTTTTTCTGCACGGTCTAACAATCGTTGCCTCGCCGTTACATATTCGGTGGCAAAGCAACGATGGATATCCGCATCATTTGGCATAGCACTGCCTCAGTTGAAGCGCCATGT
>JAQXFF010000047.1 GCA_029250425.1 Candidatus Thalassarchaeaceae archaeon
CATCGCTCTCGTAGCTGCGAATTCAGCCCCATCATTTCGAGCCCATGCCCTTCGTGCAACTCCATTATTTACATCCCAACTCAGCATAGATTTGAGTTTTACATCAGCATCATCGGTTCCATCAAGTAACAATCCAAAGCCGCCATTGATGACTTCGCCCCAACCAACGCCACCACCATTGTGTATACTCACCCAAGTAGCACCACGAAAACTATCGCCGACAAAATTCTGGATTGCCATATCTGCAGTAAACATGGAACCATCCTGAATATTAGCAGTTTCACGATATGGTGAGTCAGTACCGCTGACATCATGATGATCACGACCCAATACAACGGGGGCTGAGATGCGTCCATCGCGAATTGCTTGATTAAAGGCACTAGCGATTTCTATTCTGCCAATCTCATCAGCATATAGGATTCGCGCTTGACTTCCCACTACCAGTTGATTGGAATTAGCTTCAGTAATCCACCGGATATTGTCTAGCATTTGCTGTTCAATTTTCGAATCACAATTCGCTACTAATCTTTGTAAAACTTCGGTTGCAATTTTGTCACTGACGGCCAAATCATTAGAGTTACCAGAGCAGCAAACCCACCTAAACGGGCCAAAACCATAGTCGAAACACATCGGACCCATGATATCCTCGACATAAGATGGGTACTTGAACTGGCCATTTTCATTGCATACATCAGCCCCTGCTCGAGATGCTTCTAGGAGGAAGGCATTACCATAATCCCAGAAATACATACCATCAGAAACCATTGATTCAATGGCATCAGCATGTCGAACCAAACTATTCTCGACGGCATTTTTGAAGCGATCTGCATCTTTAACCATACAAGATTTAGCATCCTCAAGTTTCATTCCCACGGGAAAATATCCTCCTTGCCATGGATTGTGCAGGCTAGTTTGGTCGCTGCCAAGATGAACACTCACTTTTCGTTCTACAAGTCGTTCCCAAAGGTCAACAATATTTCCGATGTATGCAATTGATACAGCCTCACCATTATCCCTCGCATCGACCATTCGATCAATAGCCTCATCTAAATCTTCAAAGATTTCGTCAACCCACCCTTGCTCATGGCGTTTTTTAGCAGCAACTGGATTGATTTCAGCCACTAAACAAGTCGCTCCAGCGATGACTGCAGCCTTTGCTTGCGCTCCGGACATTCCACCCAAACCTGAAGTCACAAATGTCACGCCGTTAAGGTCATTCTTTTGCAAATATTTACGCGCAGCATTGAGAATGGTAATTGTTGTTCCATGTACAATACCTTGTGGACCGATATACATGTAAGAACCCGCAGTCATTTGACCATATTGACTAACTCCTAATGCATTCATTCGCTCATAATCATCAGGCTGTGAATAGTTTGGAATAACCATGCCATTTGAAACAACGACCCTAGGGGCGTTTGGATGACTGGGAAAGAGTCCCAAAGGATGGCCACTATACATCACCAGCGTTTGATTATCTGTCATTTGCGACAAGTATTGCATTGTTATTCTATATTGGGCCCAATTTTGGAATACAGAACCATTACCACCGTATGTGATCAATTCGTGTGGGAATTGAGCTACTTCCGGATCGAGATTATTTTGAATCATTAGCATAATTGCAGCAGTTTGAGACGACTTTGCTGGATACGTATCTATTGGGTACGCCATCATATTTTCATCAGTTGGTCGAAACCTGTGCATGTATATCCGGCCGTATTCACGTAATTCCTGCGAGAATTCAGGTGCCAATATAGCGTGAAATTCGGGAGGAAAATATCGGAGTGCATTGTGCAATGCAAGCCGTTTTTCTGCATCATTAAGCACATCTCGACGGGGAGGTGCGTGATCGACATCTGGATCGATACCCGGATGTATTGGGAGTTGGGACGGGATACCTTCACCCAAATGAGCCCGGTCCATGTTTGTGGCCATACATCAGCCTCCTTGAGCCTTCTGTTTGTGTTGTGTTGAGGGCTGAGGCTAAGAACGGGCTCATGACAACAGTATTCATGGGCGATGGTGATTGGCGTCTGTCCGATATGGCAAATGGGATGGAAAGGAGTCGTATTCTAACAATTGCTGCAAGTGTCCGTGAAATGATTGCCCAAGGGAAACAAGTGGCTCCCTTCACTGTTGGTGATTTTTCGCCGGAACAATTTGAAGTTCCCTCCGAACTATTGACTGGTATTGTCAATGCAGTTTCAGATGGTGAAACAAACTACCCTCCGGCGGCTGGGTTACCAGAATTACGCGAGAGCCTTTCAGATTGGATGAAGCACAAGTACAATCTCGATGTAGGCACAAATGGCATCATTGTTGGTTCTGGAGCACGCCCCGTCCTATACTCATCCTTCCGTTTGTTTCTGGAACCAGGCGATGGTTTAGCACATGGTGTGCCGGCATGGAACAATCATTACTACGTCCACCTCAATGATGCTGTAGATATACCCATACCCGGAACGCTTGAAAGCCGTTTTTTACCAACAGCTGACGCCATCGAAAAGAGAATCAAAGAAATCAGGATTCTGATTCTGAATAGCCCACTAAATCCCACAGGTACGTGTTTTACAAGAGAAGAATTGTCATCCATCTGTCAAGTCATATTGAATGAAAATAAGATTCGTGAAGCAGATGGTAAAAAGCCAGTCATGCTAGTCTACGATCAAGTGTACTCGACCATGACTGCTGATCATATCGAACATGTTCACCCTGTGCAGGTTTGCCCGGAGGTTTTTGAATATACAATAACTTTAGACGCAATTTCAAAGTCATTGACGGGAACGGGACTCCGACTAGGATGGATGGCCATACCAGCCGCTCTAGCACCTCCTGTCATTGCGTTAATTGGTCATATGGGTGCTTGGCCTGCACGGCCCATTCAAAAGGCTGCAGCGAGTCTATATTCGAAACCTGAAATACTTGAGAAATACTTTGATGAGTTAGATCAAAAAATTTCAGTCCGTATGTCATTATTGCAAGAGCGCTTGAGTAATCTAACAGAGTATGGAGTTAGTATTGTACAACCGGAAGGTGGGATTTACCTGACTGCCCGTTTCAATTTATTCGAAATCTTAGGGGTGAAAACCAATGAAGAAATTCGGCAGTGGTTGCTCCAGTCAGCAGGAGTAGCGATTGTCCCCTTCCAGGCCTTCGGCCTCGAAGAGGAAACAGGATGGTTCCGTATCAGTATAGGCGCCGTTAGCGTTTCAGACATCTCCGCGGCAATGGATCGCTTGGAATCTGCCCTCAAGACTGCATTCGCTCATGAACGCAATGCATAACCTCACGTGCCTTGTCTCGGCATTGAATACGCAAACTCTCCATTTCGTCACGATAAGATACAGCCAGATTATCTGGTAGTGAATTGATGTTGATTTCAACATTGAAAAGTGCACCTTTGCAAGCAGCACTGACAAGTAGACCAGCAACTCCTACGTCCGTTACAGCATTTGCGTTACCGTAAGACGCCAAATCAGGTAAAATATGCAGTAGTTCGTATGCCATTCTTGCAGTTTCCAACGGCACCATTGCAGCATTGAGCGTTCCATCTTGTATTGCAGATTTACGGAGGGAAATTTCGTCATCGTTTGACTTCGGCAACCTGAATGCTGTCATCACTTGATCAAACGCTTCAGCATCTTCACTGGCCAATTGATGACCTCGTTCCAACAACGGCTCAGCAACTCCAATGCACGATTCAGCGATATTCCACCCATCCTGCCATCGTTCCTTACCCAGCGTCAAATTACAAACCATAATGGAAAGAGCGGCACCCTGAGAAAGGGCAACAGCTGCGGCAGTACCCCCACCTGGT
>JAQXFF010000055.1 GCA_029250425.1 Candidatus Thalassarchaeaceae archaeon
GGTGTGATTTGGCCAATGAAGAGTCGGCCATGCCGAACCCAGAAATCATTGATGCATTCCTGACAGATGGTCCATTTGAAGTGATGGATGAACAGATTTTCACCTCTGATACAGATGGTGGTGTGACCATGACGGCCACACCCACTCTACCAGGCGCATACATCAGTGTGGTTCAGACCAAGTTGGTACGAGATGGTGTCGAATTGATTGGAGTCGGAATGAATGTAGGTGCTGCCACCGAAGCATCGATTGCGCTCTCTGGAATTACTGAACAAACCACGTTTGCTGGAATTCCTGTGTATGTAGCCACTCCAACTTCGAGTGGACAGGCGACCATCGAAGTCACAGCGACTGGAATGGGAGATGAGGATTACACCGCCATGCTGATGCTGATGCCAATGCCTCTCGGAATTGCATTCCCAGACCTCGATGAGGACACATGGGGTGAACCTCAAGAATATGAGTTAGAGTTCCAGAATGGGGCCACTTCCCAGACTCAAGGTGTGTACATTGAGGCACCATTGACACTGGTGGCCAGCCTCATCATGGAAGAGGGGGCATTATGGCCGACTGCGATTCACTTTGGACTGATAATGAATGACCCGGGAACACTTGATTTTGACGGGTCACTTGGCCCGGGACAGACCACCAACATCGCACTAGATGCAGATGATGGAGTCGCATCGAGAATCCTCGCGGTAGCCACACCCAAGGTCGGCGTCGACCCGGCATCAATCGATCTCTCAGCATTCACTGAACTCTTGTATGGAACTGTACTTCGTGACAATGTCATGGGTTGGGTCAATACGGAAACACAACTAGAAGCCACCTGCGAGGAAGCCAGTGGTTGGATCGAAGAAAGTTGGGACGAGATGGGTCAAGTGGAAAGCAATGTCAAAATGGAGTTGAAATCTGATTCAAATGAGTTCGTACATACAAACCCGTATTCACCGAATGCAGTGCTCACTGATGAGGCTGGAAATATTGTACAACCGGTACAAGATTGGGACAAAGAATGGGAATGGGATGATAATTTCAAAGCGACCTATGACCTCAATTCCGGCACATACAGATTGACTGTTGATTCAGGATTTATGGATCTTGAAGTTAACGTAGAAGAATGGTCAATGGAGTGGAAATCTGAATATGTCTGCTCTAACGAAGAACAACTCGAAGGTCAGGAAGAAGAGGATGCCATTTACGATCTCTTTGATGAGGTCCTCGGTAGCCTTGATTCAGTCGCGTGGGGCATCGGCTCCAGTGCGGATTTGCACTTGTCAGATTTGTCTGCACCTCAGGATGATTACACGGTGATTGCAATCGCACAAATTGGCGAAGGCGAAGATGCAACCATTGTGGCTGCACTGGACACAGAAGTCGCCGAGCCGAATCCCGAGCCGCCGGTGATGATGAACATGTCACTGAGCTTCAGTCCAGCGAACCCGCTGCCTGGAGATGTCGTTCAAATCACGGCTACTGACAGTGAAACAGGCCAACCTATTGACGATCTATCTGCGGTTCTAATTCGCAACGATGTCACGTTGTTCGGACTGATTACCAATGAAGATGGACAGGTGTCCTTCGGAGTCACTGAAGGCACGATTCTGATTCGATTCTCTGGTGAAATGTACAATACCGAGGAATTGACGATTATTGTCACCTCAGAAGGGATTGAGACCGGTGATGGAGAAGGGTTGCCGACTGATACAGATGGTGATGGAATCATCGATTCGGAGGATGCATTTCCCAATGATCCAAATGAAACGGATGATTGTGATGGAGACGGGATCGGAAACAATGCCGATGATGATGATGCCGTATGCGATCCCAACGACGCGATTGTACTACCTGGCAATAATACCGACAATAATACTGGCAATAACACCGACAATAATATTGAAAATAACACAGGTGACAACACTGGTGACAACACTGGGGGAAACACAGGTGAGGGAGATGAATCCGGTTCCAGTTCAGGTTCTAATATGGCCACAATCGGCATTGCTGCGGGAGTTGTAATCACAGCAATGCTCGGCATTACCGGCGCTGTGTTGTATATGCGCGGCCGATCTGATGATGATGATTGGTCTGAAGAACCTGTGAGTATGATTGCAGCGGAAGATCGAATGTTCGACAGTGGCCCTCAAGGCCCAAACCCGACGATGCGTGGCCAAATGCAAGATGGCTACGAAGTCCTTGAACATCCTGCTGGAAGTGGCTCATGGTGGTACCGTGACGCCGAATCTGGAAAATGGGTTGAGTGGGTCTAAGCAAGTAAGTTAGAAACGACCGGGTGTCCTTTAGGACACCCGCTGTGCTGATATGGCCGAAGTGCTGCCCAAGGTCTGTCATGCGACCTGAACAACTCCGACTCGCACTCGTTGTTGGTATGCTAATGTCGGCAGGATTGCTATTCGCATATCCCGTAAACCCCAAGATGAATACAGAGGTTATTTTTGACGATGAGGCAGCAATGCGAATGCGAGAAGAGGGTGTACAGGATGAGAATTACCAGTTGGTTCTACGATTTCGACACGATGAAAATGGACCAATCACAAGTAACTTAACGAGAGTTCAAGAACTAATGCAACTGGAATCAGAATTCATTGATGGTTCAAACCCACAGACATCTTGGGACGCGTGTATCTCATCCCAAGATTGTAAATCTGAAGACCTGTATATTGATCGTCTGGTAACGCCATTTTCTGCATGGTCTGACGCATTTGAATCAAGGAATCGCTCACTTAGAAACGCCTCACAGTGGGCGGATGTTCTTCTGCCTGAAATCGAGGAAGGGTGGTGTGGGAACAACGCAAACAGTATGGAAAAGACGGCTTTTGAAGCATCCTTGCTCATGCTTCCAGAAGGAACCAACTTCGGTATTGCCTGTCCTGCATTCTCTGGAGCTTCAGCGACTCAGCCACCCGCAACCAACGAAATTATCTGGATTGTTTATGTTGGAGCGGGGGAAAAGGGTGGTGATTGGAATAAACTCGACATTTGGGCAGATAAGGTCAGTGAAAATACCGACTATGAAGTGTCTGCTGTCGGCGTGAATATGATGTATGGTAAGGCGAAGGCGATTGCTGAAAAAGACCTGAAGTACGTCATCATACCATCCATATTCATCCTAGGAGCAATGCTGACAATTGGCCTTAGAGATTGGCAAACAGCTGCTGCAACTCTTGGCGCTGTGAGCCTTGTCATTTGTGCGGAAATGGGAGTCTTGGCAGCGTTTGGGTATGAATTTTCAGTGCTTGATGGAATTGCTTTACCCATTATCATGGGAGTCGCTGTCGATGGTGCGTTTTGGTACTCTCGATCGTCACGTAATCAAGAAGAGGTGAGGGGCATGCTATTCGTAGCGATGGTGACCACTGTCGCCGCGGTTTCATTGGCACTGTTCTCACCGATTCGTGCTCAACGGTCACTCGCATTGGTCATGGCGATTGGAATCATACTCGATTGGTTGGTAACCCGGTATGTACTCGAAGAATTCTATCTCAAACGACGCACTATTATGGAAAATGTCACAGATGAACCATTCCTATCTAATCTCTCAATTTCCTGGTCTTGGCCTGTCGCACTACTGATTCTAGCATCAATTGCAGTCATTTCACCACCTGGCGTCAATGTTCTTGAAGTTGAACAATTCCTGCCTGAAGATGACCCAGCATTGTCTGAAATGGATGATTTACAGTCCAAATATGTCCTCGCATCCAGTACAACAGCATGGGTTGTCATCGATGTAGATGGTGACAGTACTGAAGATTACCTTCGTGTCCTCAGCCTTCAACAACAGTTGGGACAACACCCCAGTGTCATTTCACTTGAAACCGGATTATTGCGAACACCGTTGGTGATTGGAATCAATGGAGGTGAAGGCGGCGAGACCATCGATGAAGCCATCGAATCGGGAGGAGATTCACCGTTATTCAACGATCCTCGATTGCAGAAAAATGAGGCCACAACTGGTATTGCAATCGCTGTGATGATCGATGGGCAAAACTCTGATGCTGCGATGAAATTTTTGGGTGATACGACTCAATTACTTGCCGATAATGAGATGATTGGTGTTGTGGGTGGTGATTTACCCATTGGGGCCAAGGCTGCACAAAGTTTTGAAGAAACACGTGTGACACAAATTCTCAGCGCAGGTGTAGTGATTTTCCTCGTCGCACTATTCGTATTACGTTCGCCCCTCAAGGCAGCTAGGATTGCAATCGGAGCCGTTGCCATAGGGGCGGCTGTAGATGGCATGGCGAGTGTAGTGGGTGGAAGAGGGGTGAATACTGCACTTGCTGTATTGTTGGGCATGGGTTTTGCAGCGGATTATCTATCACATGCAAGTGCTGAGCACAAACCTACGAAACTCGATATGTCGGCAAGATGGTGGGCTGCATTGTCCTCTGTTTCCGTATTCGTTTTACTGGCCATGACATCGTTCCCTCCAGCAAGAGATTCTGGACGATTACTCACTTTGAGCATCGTGTTTTCCGTGATCCTTGCAACCTGCCTTTCATTCATGCACCAAGAATCCACAAACGCTGATAATTAGGGTAGCGATGTATATGACCCATAGCAAGC
>JAQXFF010000056.1 GCA_029250425.1 Candidatus Thalassarchaeaceae archaeon
GTTGCGCCTCCAGTGATTGAGCCAGAGCCAGAACCAGAGCCAGAGCCCATGCCTGTTGCACCTCCAGTGATTGAGCCAGAGCCAGAACCAGTTCCTGCAGCACCCGAAGTGAGCATTGCTTCGGCGTTCGATACACCTCTCACTACCCAAGATGTCCGAGAAGCCTTTGATGAAATGGATGTCAGCAAAGATGGTGTTATTTCATCAGAAGAATTCCATTCAGCCCCGGCCATCTCTGAACTGCCGGGTGAAGTACAACAAGAGATGTTTGAACGAATCGATGTCAACAAAGATCAAGTGATTCAATACGAGGAATTCACAGCTGCTGTGGAAGATAAATCGAATGCCCCCTTCCTTGCTCCAAAACGAGCACCTGTCGCTCAACCTGTTCGTGCACCGATTCAATCCCCACAACCCGTTCATGCATCGATTCAACCTCCTTCCCAGCCCGTGCACGTTGCACCACAAACAAGGGTGGCTCCAGTGGTCAAAGACGGGCGGAAACGAACAGGTGTGCAGGGTGTTCGACATGTTTTGCAAACTGGAATTTATTGTGGTAGTTGCAACATTGGAGTCGAGCATCATTGGCGCAATTGCCCAATCTGTGGCAGCCGCCTTTAGATGCGAATGTCACCCTCGTCCAACAACTCAACATCTCCGATTTTGACCGTTGGTTGTTTGAGGACACCTGTGACGTGAATTCCACAAGAAGCGTGACCACCAAGGCTCGTATTGTCTCCAAAGGCGAAATAGCAAGTTCCCTGAACTTTCTCATCTTCTAGAACGTTGCCAACCAATCGTGCCCGCGGGTTCATACCGAATCCAAATTCAGCAACTGTCCACACATTGGATTGCTGCTGCGGTTTGAGTTTCCGACTGGCTTCAACAAACATTGCTTTGACATCATCACTCCCCTCTCCAGTAATCTTGGTAATCATACCTGCTTCAACCTTGATTGTGAGTGGTTCTTTGACCACGGCAGCATCCCAAGTTCCGTCGATGACAATGGTGCCTTCCATTGTTCCTTCCTTTGGCATTGCGAGAATTTTTCCAGCAGGCAGATTGGTTACTTGGCCCGGACGATTGCAGATGCCATTGTCACCCAATTCCCAGCGTCCTCCGATCTCAAATGAGATATTCGTGCCTGAATCTGTTTTGACCTCGACCTTGCGTTGACGTTTGAGTGATTTTCCGAGTTGTGCTATTGCTGACTGCATGGTGTTGAAATCAGTGGTCATTCCACCCTCGATGAACATCTGCATGGTAATGCCAGGCATTGTGGCAATTCGAGTTCCTTCGCGACATGCCTGCATGCGCGCTCGCGTGTGAGTTAGGGAATAGCGTGTAGGTGCAAGGACAACATCCTGCTTTCGCATCAGGTCAGCTACTGGTGCAGGGGGTTCATCGCCGTGGCGATGAGTGGTGGGCATCATGACCAACAGAACACGATCAGAAATTCTTGCAGCCGCCTCATAGAGTGCTTGGCCAATTACAGAGGTGTGGGGATCTGTGACAATCAGTATATTCTCCTTCCTTTGAATTTGCATACATTCTTTGCAAACAGTATCTGCGGCACGGTTCAATGCTTCTTCTGAAGCCGCATCGATTTCATCATCGATTTCGGCGATGAAGATGTCATCATCCATGTCGTCTTTTTTCTGTGCCATACCGGTTGTCTCCGTCCGCGCTGTAGCGCGGACTACAGCCATCTCCCATGAATCCTATGCCGACATGTG
>JAQXFF010000068.1 GCA_029250425.1 Candidatus Thalassarchaeaceae archaeon
TTGCTAACCATCCCAATACTTGCAAGCGCTTCTCCACGAAATCCAAGAGTGTAGATTGCGCTGAGGTCCGTAGCTGTCGAAAGTTTGCTCGTTGCATGACGGGTTACTGCCAATTCCAGTTCTTCGACGGGGATACCAGCACCATCATCGATAACCAGGATACGATCAAAACCACCTCTTTCAATCTCAATCCGGATACGATTTGCTCCCGCATCAATGCTGTTCTCGACCAATTCTTTGACGACTTGGGCAGGACGTTCAACCACTTCACCTGCAGCAATATGGCCAATCGTATCATCATCCAATTGCTGGATTGGTCTACGTTCTCCTGTAGTCACTACCATGTCATTCCTCCAACCACTTGTGAGTTCCTTGCAACATACCACGCAATTCGTAGATGAGGTCCATCGCATCACGAGGGCTCAACATATCCGGATCAATTTCAGACAAACGTTTCTCGATTTCAGAATCTTTCTCCACAATCCGGGTTGGAGTTGAAGGTTGATTCCAACCAAACAACGATGATTGACCAGCTTCTCTTGAGAGCGGGACCCCTCCCTCGCCTGCACGTGCGCCTTGAGCCTGGGACTCAAGGAACAATAACAAATCTCGAGCGCGTTCGACAACTGCTGGTGGAAGTCCGGCAAGTCCTGCGACTTGAACACCGTAAGAATCGTCACATGGCCCTTCTGCTATGGTATGCAAGAATGCAATTTCCCCACCAGAATCTGCAACTTGAACATGGATATTGTGTAAACCTGGAACTTCTTCTGCTAGACCAACCAATTGGTGATAGTGGGTTGCAAAGAGTGTGCGGCAACCGATTCTGCGTGCGATGTCTTCTGTCACCGACCAAGCGATTGCCAAACCATCGAATGTCGATGTTCCTCGACCGATTTCATCCAGCAAAACCAGACTATTTGGTGTCGCCCGACGAAGGATATGGGCAACCTCGATCATCTCCATCATGAATGTCGAACGTCCTCTTCGAAGATCGTCATGCGCTCCGACTCGGGTGAATACTCGATCGACCAGACCTATGCGTGCTTTGTTGGCGGGAACATAGGAGCCGGCTTGAGCCAAAATAGCGATGAGCGCACTGGTTCGAAGGTAGGTCGATTTACCACCCATGTTCGGCCCAGTCAACAATAAGAATCGACGCTTGGTATCAAATCGAACATCGTTTGGGACAAAACGGCCATCAGTCTCAAGCACAGGGTGTCGTGCTCCAGAAATATCCAAGCGATCTGTTTCCAAGATTTCAGGTCGGCACCAGGAACGCTGTCGAGCGTGGTGAGCAAAGGAAGCAAGAACATCAACAGTAGATATTTTTCTTGCGATTGAAGACAGGGTGTTGGTGACTGCTTTGACTTCATCTCTAAGCGTGCAGAATAGCTTGAACTCGATTGCACTAGCACGACTATCTGCGGACAAGATGACTTCTTCCCATTCCTTGAGTTCAGGGGTAACATAGCGCTCAGCATTGGTCATTGTTTGGCGTCGAATCCAATCTTCTGGAACTTTATCGAGATGGGTTTTTGTGACTTCGATGAAATAGCCAAATTGTCGATTATATTTGACCTTCAAACTTGGAATATCCAATTGTTCCCGTTGGGTCGATTCTAATTCAGACAACCAAGTAGTACCCTTTCCTGCCTTTATTCGCAGATCATCTAATTTTTCATCGTAACCTTGACGGAATAAACCACCATCTCGGATTAGAGCGGGTTGTTCAGGTAAAAGCGCATCTTCGATTCTCTCCTTGAGGGCTTCAAGATCAACCAAACCTTCTGCACATGCATTGAGTAGAGCATCGTCCGATTCTTGTAATAGAGATTGAAGGGCAGGCATTCTGGAAAGACAATCACAAATCGCTAGTAAATCCCTGCCATTGGCGCGATTGTAAGCCAGCCTTGTCGATAGACGCTCCAAATCACGCATCGCTTTGAGGGTCGTTCGGATCTCTCTCAAACGCCGATTCGCATTGGTCAAACTACCAACGGCTGCGTGCCGTTCTGCAATTTTCTGTGTGTCCAGAAGTGGCCTGAGAAGCCATTCTTTCAGTAAACGACGGCCCATCCAAGTCTGTGTCGCATCAATTGCTTGTAGCAAACTTCCATTTTTCTCACCCGATAATGTCTGGACCAACTCAAGGTTTCGAAGAGTGGTTTGATCCAGAAGCATGTGTGTTGTATCTGCACCCAAGTGGATTTCACGCAATGGAACTGCATCGACCAAATGGAGTTTTGACAAATACGCAGCAGCCAACCCGGCAGCCTCCATTGCCAATGGACGGCTGTCCAAATCTAGACTCCCTAAATCACTCATTTCAAGCACATTTCGAAGAGCGTCTAAGCGACCCTTACTGGGCAAGTCATGGATGCTTAGAACCAAACCATCGATATCTCGAAGGATATTGAGGATGGTCTCATTTTTTGCATCTCGGCCATGCATGACCAATTCACGTGGCCCCCATCTAAGCAATTCATCCCGCAATCGCTCAAACCGGCCCACGCCCTCAAATTCAGTTGATGAGGCACGACCACTGGATGGATCCACCACTGCAATCCCAAGAATATCTGCCTTGAGAACAACTGCTGCCAACAATGCGCTTCCATCTTCTCCAATCAATTCCTCTTCATACAATGAACCGGGGGTGTAAACACGCGCCACGACTCTCCGCAGAATTTTCTCCCCTGGTTGTAATTCATCTGCTTGCTCACAGAGTGTCACTTTGTACCCTGCCCGTAGCATTCGTTGCAAATAACCCTCAACTGAGTGCCAAGGCATTCCAGCCATTGGAACAGGATTATCGCTATTTTTATCTCGACTAGTGAGAGTGATTCCAAGAACCTCTGCAGCGGTAACCGCATCTTCATAGAACATCTCGTAAAAGTCGCCCATTCTGAAGAACAGGATGGTATCAGGATGCTCAGCCTTAATCTCCGCATACTGGTCGAGCATGCTGGGTCCCTTGGCCATGGGCGTGACCAGTGTCCGCCGCAGCCTATGAACCAAACGGCCGTTCACTACGTGAACGATTCATTGGCAAAGAAATCATCTAGGAAATCACAATACGTCGTGCTTTCGCAACAATGCGTGTCCACCAAAGCCAACGAACCCGACAAATGTGAGGACTAGAAGTAAATCCCCGAGGAGTGATAAACTCCTGAGAAGCGAATGCTGTGCGCTGGGATCAATTGTGACGCGAGTCGAACCGTCTTCACTGAACATGACGATGTTACCGCCTGAATTTGCAGCTACGGTCAAGTCCAATGGTGCCCCCTCGGGACATGTAATTGCTGAGGGCTCAAGGTCGCCAATTTCCATATTTGACAAACCATTTTCTCCTTTGAACCAAAGCATACCAGCGTCATCAATTGCAATTGTGCTAACACCTATAGAGCCGGCAATCCGGTGGACATTTCGTTCCATCGTCACTCCATAAATTGCATCACCCCCGCCCACGATTGCAATGAAAGAGGAGTCGTCCATTGAGATGATCGTGTGGAAGGGTGAACCTGCCCCCCTGTGCAACAAAAACAATTGTGGAGAACCACCAGATCCTCCAGCAGCATCAATGAGAACCTCTGATGATTTTTCACCGAGGGCAGGATTGCTCCCCGTGGAATCGTGACCGATAATGAGTGCGCCCCCTGAGACCGTTTCAATATCATCCATGACAATGGAAGGAATCGGATATGTGGTACCATTACTCACATTCAACCCAGACCAGGTGTGCACGGTACGCGTTGGGCCGTTTTCGACAATTAGCCAACCTTGAATCATGTCCCCGTCCAATGAAATGATGTCTGGTGGGCTTTCTGCCCAGATGAGCGAGCGAGGCGTGATACTGGTTGAACCTGCCCACATGACTCCAAACCAACCATCTTCGCCTCCGGCAACCCATTGACTTTCAGTGCCTCCGATTGCAGTTGGATTGCAATCACAATCCAGTGCCGACCATACACCGTCATTGGCCCTCACCATCAATTTCATGTTTGGGCCATCTTGAACCAATGCCAAGGCTTGATCGCCATCCTCGTCCCAGACAATGTCAACAATAGGGTCCGACAATCCAGTTTCTGATACTGATACCCCGGGGAGGACCTGTGCTTGATTCACCCAAGCCGCACCGAATAAGATGAAAATTCCCAAGGCCCCCATTGCCACCCAAGGTCGTTCGCGGGGTGAATCTACGAAGGTAAACAGTCGTTCGATGATGTTGGCCACAACACGGCTGTGGCCGAGGAAGTTGAATAACCTGTCCGCTAAGCCGAGTGGCAAACCACCGTAGGTGGCCGGATGCATTCATATACGGGCTGTCGGTGGCCGTCGCCCGAGGGAGTTATCATGGCACGCAAGCCCGCAAGTATGTATCGCCGTTTGAAGGGCCAAGCCTATACTCGACGCAAGTACACTGGTGGTGTGCCAAACAACCGGATTATGCGCTTCCACATGGGGAACAGGAAAGCGGCTGAAGCGGATGAATTCCCAGTTATCGTCAGCCTTTCTGTCGATGAAAGTTGCCAAGTACGCCACACGGCACTTGAAGCGGCTCGTCAGATTTCAAACGCAACCATTCGATATATCGCTGGACAAGAAGGGTATGCACTTCGAGTTCATGTCTACCCTCATCACATTCTACGGGAGAACAAGCAGGCGACTGGAGCCGGTGCTGACCGTGTGTCTCAGGGTATGCGGTGCGCTTTTGGAAAGAATGTCGGGACGGCAGCTCGCTGCAAGCGTGATACTACAATCATCTCAATTTCAACAGATCCAAAACATTTCCTTGCAGCCAAAGATGCACTTCGCAAGGCGAGTATGAAGATCCCTAGCCCGTGTTCAACAAAGGTTGTCAAGGGTCGAGAACAACTCAAGGGACTTGTTTGAGAACCGCTATTTGGCGAATTACCTCAATTCCCACCTACCCTGTTGACACCAATTCATGAGCGGTGTAGTAAATTACACCTAATGTCTAAGAAAACATCGGCTTTTCGCGAAAACCGCTCAAACGAGCGTTTTAGGGAGAATGGCCGTAGAACTATTCATAAGCAAATCGAAGCCGAACGTGAGTTAATCGCTGGGATGCGATAATGAAAGAGGTGAAATGAAATGGAACTAAATGTAAAGAAAATGATGACCGAGATGGGCGGCGCTTTCGCAGTCACTTGGCTAATTTTCGGTGTTACACTAACTGATGGTAGTGGCACTGGAATGGGTCTAGCTGGCATAATGGGCGTAGTCGGATTGACTGTTGCATGGATGGCGTTTAAGGGCGCAGACATCCTACCACAGGTAACCTGGTTGAAGCAGATGTCAAACCAAGATAACTTGACTGATGCAGATGCTTGGATGAACACTGGGATCACATTGGCAATGCAAATTGTCGGTGGTATTGTAGCGTACGTCCTCATTGGCCAGATGTATGATGACATCTTTGGCTACGCTGACGCTGCTGCTGCTTCTGCAGC
>JAQXFF010000095.1 GCA_029250425.1 Candidatus Thalassarchaeaceae archaeon
AACATGGACTACTGATGACTCAAGTGCTTCTGAGTGGTTAACTCCTCAAGGCACCTCCGCAATTTTCGAGGCGGTCCAAGTTGGCGAATGGACAATCAATGTACTGTATGTGTTCAGCGTGCCAGGTGTTGGCGAGCAATCGGTATTCAATGATGCAACATTCACAGTTACGGCTGGGGCTCTCAACTCAATTTCGATTTCGGATGATGTCACGATTACCTCTGATGATACCTTTGATTTGAGCCCTGATGCTCGAGACGGACATGGTAATGATTTACCTGAAACTCCGATTCAATGGCTCCAATGGGATTCAACTACTGTTAACGCACCATCGACTTGTTCGGCAGCAGTATCAGGTTGGTCAGACATTTCGATTGACATGCGTGCAGAAAACTATGTCTGGACCCCTGATGAAACTACACCTGTTGGCGAATATACAATTTGTGCGATTGGTGAAAACAACGTCCAAACAATGGTAACTGTAACTGTAACAGTAGGTGAAGTTGCCAATGTTTGGCACAAGGCTTACTCAACATTTGATGAGTCGGGGGATATTGTTGTACAAGCCCAAACTCAAATCACTGCTGGTGAATTCCCAATCGTTGAGATCTGGGTTGCTGATGCAGATGGAAACCAGTATCAAACACCCTTGGTTTCATGGAGCAGTGCCACTACCGGATTCACTCAAGACGATATTTCTGATGCAAACACAAACCCACTCTTGGAGATTGGAAATTACCGATTTGATGGGCATATCAATCAAGTCTACGAATTGACTTACAGTGCAGGTTCATGTGCAACCTGCTCTGGTACATGGAACATCACAGTTGATTATGGTAAATTGCATCGACTTGACGCCATAGCCAGTTCACCAGGTACACTTTCTGGTACGACTTTGACAGTTGACCAGCAAGCAACAGTCACCATCGATGTTGAAGGTTTTGATCAATTTGGAAACCCTGTGCCAATTCAAGTATCTATTGCATTTGATTCTGTACAAGACAGTTTGAACCATTTCGATTCTGAAAATTTCAATCAAACCAGTGCGAGCGTATACATGTTAAATGAGGGGTTGAATGAAATCGCAATCTGTGCTGATGGCAAACTATCCGAGGATAACAATGTATGCGACCAAGTGCAAATTTCCGTTGAAAGCACCATTGCGGGATTCTTTGAATCCAATTCTCCATGGTCTTGGATTGGGTTGGCAGCCTTGGTTGCTCTACTGCTTGGTGTTGTTGTTGTTGTCGGTGTACTGATGCGACGCGGTGACAGTGATGAGGAATATGATGACGATCTCTACGACGATGAGGAATATGACGTCCCAGTAGCAGCACCTGTTGCGGAACCACAAACTGTAATTGAGGAAGAAGAAAGTGCAGAAGAGGACCCCAATTATCGTGTTGATGAAGATGGTACTGAATGGTGGGAGGACGATGCCGGAGTTTGGTGGTATCGAGATCCCGACATGGACGACTGGGCAGAGTGGACAGAATAATCACATTTCCTGAGATTTAACCGTCCGCCGTAGGCGGACGGTTCGGGGTGTTATTCAAGTCCCATGAGTTCTGTCACGGTTTGATGCGAGTCGAGGCAAGAGGCCGCCCTACCGCGTTCCTCCTAATTGGTATGTTGATTTTGCAATTGCTGGCAAGCCTTTCAACACCTGCTATCACTCTTGATTCGCCGATTATCTCAAAGAACATCAATAGTTCATTGACGGATAATGGCGATGGCACTTGGACAGTCACATATTCAATCGAAATGGATACAACCCTCGATAGCGGAAATACGACAGCAGATCGGGCAGACCTCTCAAGATTTGAAGTCGGTTGGACTGATAATCGGCAGGAAACTCGAATTGGGTTACTGGGATTGGATTTGAACACTGAGGGTTTCCCTACAAATGCAACGATTGAGAATGCATCACTGGGATTACATCTTGATGTTACTTCAGGGCCAGTTGACACTCAAGTCTGGAGCATTTTACGTCAGGATTGGATGTTGGAAGAATCTACTTGGATAACCCGAAACCTTCAGTCCCAGTGGTCTTTACCAGGGGCCCTAGGAAACATGGACAGTGGTGCTTGGCAAGATCGCCAATACGTTTCACCAAATACCTCGTCTGTTGACTTCGATGTTACTCAGACCGTTGAGCTTGCTCAATATCGTCAATTAAATGGACAAGATTCTCGCGCAGGCTTCCTTCTCACACCCGGTTTTGGTAGCGAAATGGGTGTAGCCTCTTTCCATTCTTCAGAATCCTCGTTGCCCTCATATCGACCTACATTGGAAATTACGTTCAGATGGGCATCCCCTTCTTTCCTTAGCAGTTCACCATCATGGGTTGATATTCAGCCCAAATTGGGAATATCGGATGCTGACAGCAGTCTTGATTTCGTGGCACAAATACGTTCAGAAAGTGGTTCTACAATTAATGCGGCCGTATCATGGTCCACCTCGTCGGGTACGATTGATGGCAGTGGTAGGCTGTCCCCCACTGCTTCAGGTGTCGTTACAATTGATGCAGATGGGGCTGGAGTAACAGGCGAACAAGAAGTGCTCATTCACCCTGGGGCTCCGTTAGGTTTGGTCATGGCCAATTCAAATTATTCCATTACTGTGGATGATATTATTCCAATTATCGCTCATGGGATTGATCAACATTTGAATCCCGTCTTTGGATTGACCTTTGTTTGGTCGACATCTTCAGGAACCATTGATGGAGATGGTGTGTATACTCCCTCTGACCTTGGAACACATACTGTGGCAGCTCAATGGGGGACACATGTTGCTATTTCGAATGTCACAGTCGATATTGGTGGTGCTGCACATATCATTCTTCCAGAAGGCTTGACTGCTCGAGCAGGTGTCGGCACTCAAATCCAAGCTTCGGCTGAAGATCGATTGGGAAACTCGGTGCCATTGTCCTCAGCTGCCGGTCTTGATTGGACGGTGGAACGCGGTTCTATCGATTCAGCAGGCTACTATGTTGGACAAGAGGTTGGCACTTGGCAAATCAATGTCACAAGTGGTGTTGGTGCCAATGGTACTGGATGGATTACGGTAGGACCCGGTTTGGTAAATTCCTTGGAAATCATTGACCCCAATCGCCTAATCAGTGCTGATGAAGCACTTCAGCTCGATTTAAGATGGCATGACCGTGTTGGAAACAATGTCTCCGTTCTTCTGCCTCTAGAAAATTGGACTGCAGAAAATGGTAATTTTCGAATCAATGATGGATTTGTGGAATGGTTGCCTAGCCAAGCAGGAACTTGGCGGATTTCCGCACACGCTGAAGGTGTAGAAACATGGCTTGACCTCACTGTGATTACGGGGGATATTACCAGGGTTTGGATTGACGCTAGCCATGACATATTGACGGCAGATGAAGAAACAGAATTGATTCTTCAGGCAGAAGATAGCCGAGGTAATCGTTGGCCAATATCTGCTGAATGGGCCGTGGAGGATTCTGAGGTCACCTCTTCACTTGTATCCGATGTGGATGGTGTGAGGTTTGTGGGTGGTCTGGCAGGAACATGGACAGTGACTGCCACACATTTGGGTCCAAATGAAACATTCAGTACGTACCTGTCCATCGAAGTACGACCTGGGCGCTTGGCTGGGATATCATTGGCTGGTGATGGTACGACCATTACTTCAGATGAATCCATTCATCTGAACCCCCAACTGAGTGATGCGGATGGTAATCTCATTGAAGGCATTCAATTGAATTGGACTGTTGATGGTGAGGATTTAACACCACAAATGCGCCTTTCGGGTGGCGTTTGGCAACCAACAACGACAGGGGATCATCTCATCGAGGTGGATGCCGCTGGACGAAGCGCTCGCTCACGGATATACGTCAATCAAGGAAACCCACATCGAATTGAAATTGATTTATCCATCGTGGCTGGAAGTATAACTCAAAGTGGGGAAATTTTCCAAATCAACACATATGCTGTGGACTTGGATGGGAACCAAGCCCCAAGTCATGTTGAGTGGAATCTTCCACACAACTCGCTCTCTGTCGAAGAAACCACAGAAATTGGTGTGTACGATGCCAGAGGTCTTGGAGAAGGAATTTGGGAAATTGAAGCACAAAATGGAACTGCTAGAGGCAATTTTACACTTCAAGTATTCATTGGAGAACCGAGATATTTACGCATTGGGCAACATGGTGGAGGTGGTGAACAAGGTAGCACATTTTCTCTTGAGATCAATCTTGTTGATTATGGTGGTAATCCCGTTCCGATGCAACTTTCACTGTTCGAATTCGATACTGAGGTCGGTTCCGTCCGGCATGATGTAGGGCCATATTGGCTTCTCAATTTGGAAAATCCTGGCGAAGGCCAAGAGGTAAATGTACGATATGGGGATTGGACGGCTGTAACTTATGTTGATGTTGAACCCACAGGTATCAATCGATTAACCAGCAGTCAAAGCGGCCAAATGCTTCTGGGTGGTTTTGTAGTCGCAGGATTATTGATTGGATTACTAGTGATCATCATTCGGAAAAATTCTGTTGCTGAGCCTCATTGGGATGAGGAATACGATTTCATCCCAACATCTTCAGCAGAATCAGTTGATGAAAATCATGTTGAAAAACCAAATGAGAGCACCATCATTTCTCGACGAAGTAGACGAAGGTTGAGTCACCAACGACAGCAAGAAAGAATACGCGCTATGGAAGATGCAACCACAACAATCATCGAAAAAACAGAACCTGTGATTTTGCCAGAAGAACCAGAAGTCACTCAATCAACAGGTGTTTTGCAAGCAATGGCGGGAACTATTCAAGGCCAAACCGGTTGGTAT
>JAQXFF010000113.1 GCA_029250425.1 Candidatus Thalassarchaeaceae archaeon
CCCACTTCCAGGTGCAATGATCAATCACTTTGTAGTGGCAAATTGGTATGACGCAAACGAAGACAATGAACAGATGATCGGTTCAGCGAATACCGGTGTCAAGGTCCTCAAGTATTACTCAGGTGCGACCCTAGAGGGCGATGTCGTCCTCGGTGAAATTGGTGCGGTACCAAATGCCAAGTTGCTCATTGAGCGAGACGCATTCAGTGGTGAAGACCCTACAGATACCGATGCTCGGACCTATTGGATTCCAATTGGAACGTCTCAAGCGGATGATGATGGACATTACAGCATCACCGTGCCTAGTGGTCGCATTCGAGTGACCGCATTTATGGGCGAGTCAGATTTGGTTTCTGCACGAGATTCAATGACAACTGCGGATCAAAATACAGCACAAGGCTGGGCGGTTGATTTGGTTACAGATGTGAACGAAGACCGTGCCATCAATCCAATCACTGGAATTCTTGCGAATGTATCAGGTTCAACTTGGTTGGGAGAATCTAGCATCAATGTGACCGGCGATCAAGGTCATTCGAATGGTGCAACAGTTCTCGACCTCGATATCAATGTTGCAGCATCTGGTGCAACGGGTACCATCGAATGGCAAGGTGACGCAGATTTCGGTGGCGAACCACTTGCTAACATGGACCTCCGCATCTCAAACATCTGGTCAGATACACGTCAAGACGCCTATTACATTACAACATCAGATGGTGATGTAGAAGGTGAACGTCAATACGGTCCTGGCGCTGTTGGTGAAGTCACTTTCACAGGGCCCGGGACAATGATCACTGAATCCGGAGTTGTAACTGCGACAGATTTCACAGGAAATTACACGCGTAGTATCATGCACAATCACTCCTACACTGGCACAGGGAATATTTTGGGCATGGGGACATTTGTTGGTACGATTGAAGATGTAGACGCACAAGCGTGTGTGAACGGAACAATGCCAGAGGCAGCTTCCTATTGTCTTGAAGACACCAATGTGACTGACACGTTCCTAATCGATGGTTTTGTCGAAGGAGCTAACGGTCGCTTTACTTCGAATGGCACCTCATTCTTCACTACACCAATGTACAGAGAAACCATCATTGGTTCGGGTACATTTGTTGTGGATGCAACTGATACATCCTTGTCGACTTATGGTACCATCAACGGTACAGGGACATTCCAAGGAACTGGCCAATTCAGTGGCGACATGGTCAAGCCTGGTTCATTCCACCTTGTCGATGCTATTCCTGGTACTTACCACGTGGCAATTTTGTTTGACAATGGTGAAGAATCAGTCTTGCCGGCACCACTTGAGGTTCCACTTACCCGAGACAGTCCTGAAGCAAATAACATCAGACTATCCATCCCGGGTACTTTGATTCAAGGAACTGCTAGTGAAATGTCGATGAACGAAGGAGAAGGTGACGTTGTCACCGGTCGTTTGGAACTGGTCAACTTTGACGATATGGAAGCGAATGTAACAGAACCTTGTGGTGAAATTGCATGGTCGCCATGTTGGTTTGAAACAGATGAAAATGGAACCTTTGGTATTGGCCCCGTTCTTGCGGGCGAATACGTAGTAACCATGGACAGCGATTCCGATGGATTTGATGAATATCGTTCTGCAACGATTTCGGTCACTGCTGACACTGCAGGAAATGTCACACCTTCTGATATTGATCGAATCCCACCAATGTATGACATTGAATTCCTATTGCTAGATCATGAGAATCAACCTGTAGAGAATCAGAACCTTTCGTTCTCGAATCAATACACTCCGTTTTCCATTGATGCACGTGATAATGGCAATGGCTCGTATAACATTGAATTGCCTCGTGACACATGGGTTGTTGAGAGTATTCTCGATGATGAGTACATTCTATACGAAGAAATTGATTTGCAGGAGAATATTACAGGTCTTGTCCTGCAGTATGTCGAATCGGCATGGGTCAATGGTAGTGTGATGTATGATTTGAGCAACAAGCCAAATGAGGAACCACAACCCTACAACAATCAGATGGTGAATCTCCAATGGGGAGGCAGTATTACTGAAGATACAATGACTGATGAGAATGGTACGTTTGGCTTCCAAATCCCAGTGGGAGCAGAAGTCAATCTCACAGTACACGTAGTCGTCGGGCATTTACTGGCTGGAAAGCATTTCACCGTCCCAAGTGGTGGAATCGATTTCTCAGGTGAAACAGATTCATTGTATCCACGGAACAGTGTAGGCGCTGCAGGTGACATATTCCTGTATGACCCCGGCAATCCTTACACTCAGAACGTTCCAGGATTTGGAGAGTATCCATTCCTAGTGGAGGCTTACGACAATACTACTGGAGTCACATGGCAATGGCCTGTTGACGCTGCACAGGGCCGATTTACAGCTCGAGTATTGGAAGGTGTAGACGACAACGAAACAAGAGAATGGACTCTAACCATCAACAATGAGGCACTCAATGTCGAACCTTACACGTACACACCATTTGGTGACAATGCGACACTGCAACTCATTGCTAGCCCTGAATATGTAATCGCGAATTTCACTACATTCATCGATCATTCAAGTGATGGGAATGTGACCAATGGCACAATTCAGCCAGTCGATTTCCGTTTGATACCATATTCGTCATTTGACGACTCATTGAATATTAACATCAGCGCATCACAGGCTTGTGAAGGTGGCGCCACCCTAAATTGCTGGGACAATGGTACCATCAAACTAGAACTCCGTGTTGGCAAGTGGGTCTTTGAAACAGATGCAAAGGATGCACGTGATGAAAACACCACAGATTTCAACACATTGCTATCTACTTCGGGCGGTTTGGTCGAGGTTGCAATTGGTTCGGAAGGAATGGATGTTGAATTGGGCTTCTTGCCCGAATGGCACACGTCAATTACACTTCGAAACGAATCTGGTGGAACAATGGCCAATTGGACAGTGTTCTTTGAGAAAGTTGGTGACGCAAGTGAAACATTCTATCTTGACACTGATGCCAATGGTACAATCGTTGAATACCTACCAGAAGGAGATTGGATGGTCCACATCCTCGACTTTATTGATGATGATGGGGATGATACGAATGATGATCCATTGCAGACATTCCGAGGTATTTTGAACGTTGATGCATCGACGCCTGGCACCAATATTGAGTGGCAATCGATTGAAGCGGCTCAGTTCAACCTAACATTGGTTGAAGGTGGCAGCGGAGAATTACTGAGTGGCTTTACAGTCACAGCAATCAGCGAAGAGGGTCTTGGAGAATTCACTCTTGGACCGAGTGATGAATCCGGAATGATCGATGGTTCATTGATGCAGGGTGCTTGGACATTAAGTCTGAACCGTACTGACGGTAACTTGCGATGGATTTTGGACAATGTGACGATGAACTTCGCCTCAGGTTCAGGAAACCCTGACACCAATTTGACATTGAACAAGTGGGTCGAGATTGCAGGTAACCTATTCCGTGACATCAATAATGATGATGCTTGGAGTTACGCAGAAGGTATCGCAGATGCCAATGTGACTGTGAGCAGTTCGACCTTCGGTCCAGTAGATCTCACATCCGATATATTGGGTACATGGCGAATTTTCGTCCCTGTGAACGATACTTACGATGTGTTTGCCACCAAGGATGGGTACAGCAATGGTTCAGTATCCATGGATGTGGATTATACAGCCAACACATCAGATATCGAGATGCTGGCAGGCATAGTGAATGTGGGCGGAGAGATCACCCACGTTCTACCTTCAGAATGGAGTCTTATTGCAGATGATGTCACATTGACATTAATCCCCGAATCAGGACTTTCCTTTGCGCAATTTACGCCAACCAAGGTGCTGGATAATGGTACATGGGATGGCACATGGTCAGCGGATGTGGAACCAGGGGTTTGGATTCTTTATGCAACCTATGATGGTGATGAAGGACAATTCGCTGCAATGGAACGGGTTGAAGCAACCGTAGCGATTGGTGGAGAAGCAGATGCTATGCTATCAACAGCCAGTGTTCTGCATGTG
>JAQXFF010000128.1 GCA_029250425.1 Candidatus Thalassarchaeaceae archaeon
GATCGTAAATCCGCACTTCGAATTATGTGTGAAGAACAACGACACGGTTGGCAAATGGCCTACGTACTCTGCACATTCTTCGGCGAGCAAGGTGTTCGAGAAGCAATGAAGTTGCTCGAAAGAAATTCGATGGGGAACCCCATTCGAGGTGAAGAGGACCGAGGTCGAATTTTGGGTTCTTTCAACGAACCCATTGATCACTGGCTGGATTTCTTCTGCTTCACACACTTCATTGATCGTGATGGGAAATATCAATTGAAAATGCTGAGCACATCTTCATTCAAACCACTTGCAGCAAGCATGGGACCTATGCTGAAGGAAGAATCATTTCATCTAGGAACGGGTGCAAATGGATTGCGTCGCATCGTAAAGCAAGGGGTCATTCCAATCGCATTCCTTCAGAAGTACATCAATAAATGGGTCAGCACAGGATTGGATTTGTTTGGCACAGATGAGAGTACCTCTGCACAATGGGCCTACGTGTATGGAATCAAAGGCCGATTTGACGAAAGAGAATCCAATGTACCGGCTGAACGAGAGCATTTGAACGAAGCCAGCCGCAATCTGTATTGGGAAGAACTCAAGGAAGAAATGCGTCGTATTTCCAAGCCACGTAAAGAAGGTGAACCAGAATTATTCATCCCTAGTGACAAATTCAATCGCGGTATTGGTCACCACCATGGAGTAAGACATGATGTGCATGGCGAACCCTTTGAAGGCGATGATGACGATTGGCAAGCGTACCTAGACTCAGTTCTACCAACGGAAGAAGACGAGCGGAAATTGATGGAAGAATATCTTACACAAGAATGGATTCAATACCGTGAGTGGAAAGGGAATTAAGTCGGAGTTGAAATTATGACTATGCTAGCCTATGGGCTACTAAATGTTGACCGAGAACGGCTCAAACCGTTCTTTGAACGCGTGCCAGAATTGTTCCATTCCCACCACCATTCTCCAGAAGAAGATGCTGAAAGTTACGAAGAATTATTGTACAAAGTTTGCAGACCATATTCAAGTCAAACCCTCAATATGATTGATGAATGGATGGGTTTTGAGCGTAGAGGATGGAGTAGTGATACAGAACGAGAGGTGTTACTGTTTCTCTATGCTGTTAGATACCCCGATACATTACTGATCGAAAGTTTGACTGATGAAGCAAGAAGTGATGTTCGTCGACTATCTGCATACTTGCATTTCACCAAGCACACCTATACCATTTGGGATGAGAACAGTCGTCTTGGACTCAAAAAATTGGGGTTTGAAGTCCCAGAAACCGAGGATGCGTGCCCTTTCCGATATGGAGCCTATGTGGCCTCGATTGAATTGCTAAAAAATTTGGCACCATTCTATTCATTCCTAGAACATGATGTCCCACGGCAACGATTGTTCCAGTCCGCTCTAGCAGCGTATGGACTGGAGGAGTGAATATGTCCAACCGCACTGTTGCTGTGATTGGCGCAGGAACAATGGGGGCAGGGATCGCACAGATTTGTGCGCAAGCCGGTTGGGAAACACGATTATTCGATGTATTCCCAGAGGGTTTGGAAGCAGGTATGGGTCGAATCGATGCATTTTGGGACAAAGGTATCGCAAGAGGGAAAACAACATCTGAGCAAAAAGCAGAATGGGAAAAGAATCTGAGTGCTTGTTCAGACTTGGCCGGAGCTGTTGCTGATGTTGACCTGGTGATTGAAGCAGTTCCAGAAATTCTTGATCTTAAACAACAAATTTTTGCACAACTTGATCAGTTGGCGCCACCAAATGCCATACTCGGGACGAATACATCCGGACTGAAAATTTCAGATATTGCAGGAGTAACCAGTCGCCCAGAAATGGTGATTGGAATGCACTTCTTCAACCCCGTCCCAATCATGAAACTTCTTGAATTGGTTCGTCACGACCAAATCTCTGATTCAACGATTGAGATCGCACAAGAAGTTGGAGCAGAAATGGGGAAATCTTGCATCCTTGTCAACGACGTACCTGGCTTTGCAACCAGCCGACTTGGTGTGGTATTGGGCAATGAAGCGATTCGTATGTTGGCCGATGGCGTGGCTTCTGCAACAGATATCGATACTGCCATGAGGCTTGGATACAAACATCCGATGGGTCCTCTTGAACTTTCAGATTTAGTGGGATTGGATGTCCGAAGGGATATTCTCAACAATTTGGCAGAGGCATTTGATGATGATTCATACAGGCCACACCCTTTGCTCAATCAATTGGTCGAAGCCGGAAGCCTCGGAAAGAAAACAAACATGGGTATCTATGATTGGTCTTCAGGTGAAAAAGTTGAACGCGAACTTTAGATCTGTTCGTTAGAACGCAATATCGCCTCTAAATTCCATTCCCCACCCTCATGAATGAATAATGCGCAAGTCGCAGGTGGCATTTGATGGAAATCCCCACTTAATGTTGCAACCAATAATTCGCACCCTGGATTGTGACCTAGGATTAGAGTGGTTTGATTTGGTTCAATTCCCCCCACCATCGTCATCAAAGTTTCAAGGCTTGCGCAATAAATTTCGGGCCGTATTTCAAAAGGAATATCCATCAAAAGAGAACATGTCTCCTGGGTTCGTATTGAACTTGAAATGTATGCGATGTCAGGTATGTAATCCAAATCAGTCAATGCTTTTGCCATTCGAGGAGTTTCATCTCGGCCCTCTTCCGTAAGAGTTCTGTCATGATCAGGTTGTTGTGAGGATTGCCAGCCACTTGTCGCGTGCCTCATCACAACCAATTGAGTGGACATTTCATCCCTCAATCAAATGTTGGTTCGCGTTTTTCAAGAAAAGCAGCTACACCTTCAGCAAATTCATCAGTTTGACTGGCAGCGATAATGAGGGCTTGTTCAAGCTCCAATTGAGTTTGGAAGAACGTGGAGGTTGAGGCATCAAGCAATTGTTTGGTTCCACTTCTGCTCATCTTTGACCATTTGCCCCAATTAGCGGCCAATTTAATCGCATGATCAATCAGGTTTTCCTGTTCAACGACCTCGTCGACTAGTCCTTTCTCTAGAGCTTCTCCACCCGTCCAAGTTTCGTCATTGAAGAAAAACCGGCGAGCGGTTTGATTTCCAACCAGTCGAGGAAGGAGCCATGTTGATCCACCATCTGGAGACAAACCCAATTTGAAAAAGGCGGCAGCCAATTTTGCATCAGGTGAAGCGATACGAGCGTCACAAGCCAAGGCCAAACCAAGACCGCCTCCAGCTGCAGCACCATTAATTGCGGCAATGAGGATAGTCGGATCTGTGCGCATGCGTACCTGTAAAGGGTGTAAAATACTGGTCAAATTATCGACAAGTGGACCAATTATCCCTTCATCTATACTGCGTTGAAATTCTTCGATATCAGCACCGGCACAGAAAAAACGACCTGTGCCCGTTAATACAATGCCTCGAATTTCTGAATCATCCATCAAATCATTGAGGGTTGCGGAAATTTCACTCATCGAATCACTGTCGAAAGCATTGCGCGCGGCTTCAGCAGATAGCGTCACAACCGCCACAGAGTCTTGGCGTTCAACCTCTAGGACCATGTTGGTCGGTTGAGGTTCTCAGTATTGAATTGCATGAAGGTGATAAGTTGCGAATGAATCGCCCGGGTATGATGCGACGCGACACCTTGTACATTGACGGCGAATGGGTCCAAGCAACAGGCGAGGGTGAGATTGAAGTTGTCAACCCAGCAACTGAGGAAATCATTGGTTCAGTGCCCGTTGGTAGTCAAACAGATGTTGATGCTGCTGTAACGGCTGCACGTGCAGCGTTTCCCTCATGGAGTGCCACTTCATCCGAAGAAAGAATTGAAGTGCTGAATCAACTCTCTGCAGCAATCAAAGAGAAGACTGAAGAATTGGCTCAAATTATCACTGCAGAGGTTGGAACACCCATTGGATACAGTCGCATGGCCATGGTTGGTACGCCGCGAGTGGTTGCCCGTTCCTACGCGAAAATCCTAGAGGATTTCGAATGGGAAACTGAGGTGCGAAATTCCCTGATCATCAAAGAACCAATTGGAGTCTGTGCTTTTATCACCCCGTGGAATTTTCCGCTTCACCAAATCATTGGCAAGGTCGCTCCAGCATTGGCTGCCGGTTGCACGATGGTACTCAA
>JAQXFF010000135.1 GCA_029250425.1 Candidatus Thalassarchaeaceae archaeon
TTTCCACCTGTCGCACCCATTTCTATGATGCTTGAATACAAGTCATCTAATTCTGATATGGTGATTCCATCCACTAGATTTCTCTTAATCTTCCAAGACGAGTCTAGCAATGTTCCAACTGTATTGTGGTCGTTGGATTCGAGTGCAGTTCTGACCTTGACAGCCTGTTCACGAAGTTCGTTTAGGTTGTCCCGTTTTTGATCGGAAGCTGCACTTTGTACCGCTAGAATATCTGTCGCTTTCCGAGTAATACCGGTGTATACGAGGAAATAATTCTCCTCTAGGGAGGTGGCATTGAGGTCAAGGGGGGTGACAATCACGCTGTCATCGGGGATGAAGGCAATTTGATTTGCCCCACCAAAGGCTGCTGCATATTGATCTTGGCGACCAATGGGTTGCCCAAGAATATCAATTTCAATCCGGCAGGTTTCTTCAGCCAATTGTGCCGCATCAGGTGTGCGCCCAGCATAGGTATGGAGTGCATTGAGTAGACCGACAGTTAACGCCGATGAGGATCCCAATCCCGTTCCTTTGGAAGGAATATCTGCAATTGTAGTGATTTCCACACCCTGAGTTACACCCGTTAGCCGCATGGCTTCTCGAACCAATTCGTGTTCTAGATCCTCGAAATCTTCGACAATTTCAGTTTGAGAATAACTGACTCGGACGCTATCATCAAATCGCTTATTGACTGTGACGTGTATGTGTTTAGCCAGTGCCATTGATGTTACAAGACCTCCATTTTTGCTACCTTCGTAGTAGGCAGGCAAATCAGTTCCACCTCCGCAAAATGATACACGAACTGGTGTCCGACTGATAATCATCAATTTAGCGGACCCAGCATGCCCCCTTCAAGCCCTCGGCTTCCGATTCCTATGGAATCGACCATGTTTAAGCACCCCAATGAATAAGTCCGGAAGGCGCCCGAGGGGTTCCGGCGAGCAAGATGGACGACGACCTCATCACCATGGATGACTTGACAAATGAAGAGATTATTTCACTACTTGACGACGCGGAACGACTACTACCTGTGGCGCATGGTTCAGAGTATCTTCCGCTGCTTCAGGGCAAACTATTGGCAAACATGTTCTTTGAACCGAGCACACGTACTCGAATGTCCTTTGAGGCCGCAATGAAGCGATTGGGTGGCGATGTAATCAATCTTGGCGATGTCAATTCATCATCAGCAGTCAAGGGTGAAACTTTGTATGACACCATGAGGATGGTCGATGGTTATTGCGACATTGCATCTCTACGCCACCCTCGACAAGGTGCCGCTCAATATGCAGCAGATGCATGTGCAATTCCGATCATGAATGCAGGTGATGGTGCTGGACACCACCCCACACAAACATTGCTTGATTTGTTCACCATTCGCCAAGCACACGGCCGACTTGAAGGTCTAACTGTTGCACTTGTCGGAGATTTGAGATATGGGCGAACTGTACATAGCCTATCTCACGCATTGGCTAGATTTGACTGTAATTTGATATTTATTTCACCTTCACAATTGGCAATGCCTGTGGAAATAGTATCCGATTTGACCAACGCCGGCGCTAGTATCTTCGAGACTGAAGACCTCTATGGTGCAATACCTGATGCCGATGTCATTTACATGACCCGCATCCAGAAAGAGCGCTTTCCCGATGAGGATGAATATACAAAGGTTGCAGGCATCTACAAATTGACTGCTGCAGATCTTACGGGCGCAAAGGGCGAAATGATTGTCATGCACCCACTCCCGAGAGTGAATGAAATATCTCCCGATGTGGATGGGACTCGACATGCTTGCTACTTTGAGCAGGCATTCAATGGCGTGGTCGCCAGAATGGCACTCATGTGCCGCTTACTTGATGTCACTGTACCTGGAGGTGATGCTTGATGTCAACTGGAGAAATGCGACGTGTTACTGCGATTAACAATGGTACGGTCATTGATCATGTTCCTGCTGGCTCTGCATTGGCAGTTCTACAGATGTTGGGGATTTCTGGAGACAGGTCCTCTCCAATTAGCTTGGTGATGAATGTCCCCTCTTCTAAGCACGGACGAAAAGATATCATCAAAGTTGAAGATCGTGAACTTACCCAAGATGAATTAGATCGCCTCGCCCTCATTGCACCTAAAGCCAGTGTCGCCATTATTCGATCATATTCCGTTGCTGAGAAACGTGAAGTTAGCATTGGCTCAGAACTTGTTAACATCGCCAGTTGCACATTCTCAAATTGCATCACAATCAACCCGCGAGAGCCTCAAGATCATCGCTTGAATGTTGTCAATGGTGACCCCATTGAATTACGTTGCCGTTATTGTGGTCGGCCTCAGGATATGAGCGAACTCATCGATAATTTACTTTGATTTTATCCGGAGATTTCAGATAACCACGCCTTGAAGATACAGGCTTGGCAAATCGATTGGCTTGAGGGTGAGCCACATTCATTACATTCGCTAGCTTGTCCTGATTTCCATGATGGTGGTGGATTTTCTGAAGTATACCACAATTCTCGAATGGCATCCATTGAATGTACAAGGCCGTGCATAGTCCCAGGATTGGAAGACTCCATTTCAGCAAGATATGCTCGATGTTTTTGTCGAAGGGCGCCAGTGGCGTGTGGACAATCATCATGATGAATAGGCAATCCTTTTCCAATCGCATATGCATGTATTTCACGTTCAGGAACCCAACGAAGAGGGACTATGCGGGGCGGAAGACCATCTAGGGGCGTGGTTGTATGGGGGGCCAAACGAATGATCCTCTCCATTTCCCCCTTACCTAAGTTCATGAGCACTGATTGTGCAGTATCATCGAGGTTATGTCCAAGTGCCATCCATCTTGCTCCAACACGTTCCGCCAATGCATTGAGCCCTTGCCGCCTGAAAACTCCGCAATATGAGCAGGGTTTCATCCCTCTTGCTTCCTTGTGGTTCCCTGCCATCAAAGGCATCGATTTTACGACTGCATCCATCCTTTCGTATCCCAACTCAGGGTAAGTGATTGTTTCAAAACGCAAATCATAAGATTCGGCCAGTTCCTTGGCACATTCCATAGAGGGTGATCGATATCCATCGATGCCTTCATCGACACATCCACAAACCAATTCGATATCTCGACGAGAACCAACGATTCTCACAAGCATATCGAGTAATACAGCAGAATCTTTTCCTCCAGAAATACAGACCAAAATAACAGATGCATTGCCATTTTCATCACGGGCATCTGAAGGGAGGTTGAGTTGATCTCTCAAGGTCTTTGAAACACGTTTACGAATTGATTTTGCCAAATGTGATTGACAAAGATGTTGCCCACTGTAAATCTGATGAATCACAGCAGGATTTCCACATCGGCTGCAAGATTGCACATCCAGCGATGCCGACATAAAACGGGGAAGACGTTTGATTCTTCAAATCGACCCTAATGAATATATGAAATATTCAATTGAAAATTCAAATTTCTAATTGGAAATTACAATTCATGACAGCACGTGAATTTCTGCCGAAATTCTAGTTCAATGGAAGGGGTAAAAACTGCGAAATAACCCCTATATCGCTATTTTTCAGTTGGCGAATCAATTTCACTCCTCAAACGGCCCCCTAAGGGGCCGGCATGGGGCAAGTTCTTGAAGTCGGATTCTGCCTCGATGATTTTTGAGGACGACCATGCTGACTCGATTGCTCACAAATCTCGACCGGATCGAGGCTTGCTTATTGTCGGGCGAAGGGGACATTGTGGGCGGCGATGGAAAAGGAAACATCACACTTTTCCACCGTGCCATGAAAATGGCAACAACTCTCAAAATTGGCCGCATTGATGAGATGTGGTTTGAAGGTGAGACAACGACAGTAGCAACTGCGATTCGAGGCGGTTCTAGTCTTTGGCTTTCTAGTGATGTATTGCCTGTTGGCCGATTGAGCCATGAGGCTCGAACGCTAAGACCCGTTATCGAAGATTTACTTGAGGTGTGAAAATGTTTAATCTACCCCCCGGAAATGCCATTGATTCTGAAGCTGATTTGAGTGTTGGGCAAAATCAAATGCCCTTTGAGACAGGTGTAATATCCCATTACAAACCTCGTGCGAAAACTGCTTGCGCACATCGTTTAGTTCACGGTGGACGTGTTGTAGGATGGCTGGCTGAATCCGAAGCAAAGCAAACGTTCGTTACTGGCGATGCTGGAAAAGATCGTTTGCTGGAATTATCCGATGCTCACGATCTCAATTCTCGTGGCGCCTCTTGGACAATGACACAATTCACAGAAGTAGCGCGAAGAATCCCAGAGGCGTTTTCAGATCCTTCTGACGTGGCCGCATTGCTTGCTCAAGGTGCTGCTGCACTCCCTATTGAAACAGCGGACTTGGCTTTGCTTATCGACCGCTTGACAGAATCCGAGGAAGTCATGGGTGGATTGGCGTTTGAGGATGGTGTCGTCATTCACTCAAATGGTGAATTACCATCAACACCTGATGATTTGGCCACTTTAGGGCAAGAGCATCTCAACTCGTTATCCTCAAAATTCACTCAAGATGAATCCCTTTCTACCAATTTACGATTGAAAGGTGGACAGTTGATGCTCACGGAAGCGGGTCAAGCTGTTGTCGCTATTTGGTGTCGGCATGGGGCAGATGCACATGCTGCTCTATCCAATGCGGCAAGCCTCGTTGGAACGATGGATGAAGGCACAATAGTGGAAAACGAAGAACTGCCAGAAGGTTTCATCACAAAGGAGTCAAAATCGGGAATTGATCAATTGATTTCTCACCTTCGAACCACCTATGATGACCGCCTCACAGGATATATTCAATCCGTATCTGAATCTAATGAACCAATTTCCATCATGCTTGTGGATGGTGTTCCAACAGGATTACGGGAATCAGAAGGAGCATCGCTCTCCGATGCCGTGCATACCATGACCACATCATCCCGACGTCTCCAGTCTCACCGATTAGAGAGAAGGGCACGTCTTGGCCTTGCTGGCTCTACAGTGGAAGATTTCTCCCTCGCACATTTTGTTGATGCAATTGCAGGTTGCCGAACTCGCTCCGATGATCGAAAGAAATTGCTGACGAACCGTCTCGATGCCCTCTTTGGATTTGATTTGGGTCTTGAAGCCATGGAATCTGGTCGTACAACATGGAAGATGCTCGAAAGTGGAGGGACCAAGGCCAAATTGATGCCAGTCTCAAGTTCAAAGGTTCTCACTCCTGCGGGAGGGGAAATCAAAAAGAGGATCGAACAACTTGAGCACACTCAAATTTCACTTGAGCGAGAAAAGGGCCGCCTGGAAAGAGAAGTGGCTGATGCACGCGCATCAAGAGACGAAGCACGTGATATGATGCATGATCTTGAAGCCACATTAAGTGAAGCCCGTGATGAAAGAAGTGATCTTCATCGTGAACTAGATGACATGTCAGCAAAAGTTCGTGCTTCCGAAACTGAAACAGATGAGGCGACGTCTCTTTCCAATCGATTATCCAAGCGAGTATCTGAATTGGAACACATGGTCGAAAAACGAGCCGAGGAACTTGCCAGTGCATTAGGTGAATTCGATTCACGAGAAACTCTTCTCACTGATTTACACGACTTATCAACTCAAGAAGCGACTACGAAGTCTGAACTTAGTGCGGCTGAAACACGTCTTGATGAAGTTCGAAAATCATTGGACCATGACGAACGATTACAACGCGTTCTAACAGAACAGGTTAACGCGCAGCGAGATCGTCATCGGACGGGTCAAGGTGAACTTGATGAAGTCGAACGAAGAATCGAGAGCCAACGTGCTGAACTTGTCGAACTTGAAGCCGAAGCTCATGCCCATCGCCGCTTGATGGAAGAAGAGCGGGGGCGAATTATTGATTCTGAACGTAAATCGACAATCATGCAATCAGAATTGCGTGAAATGATGGAAGAACGTCGCTTACTCCTTCGTGAACTTGGAGACCTAGATGCACGAAAAGCCCAATCTGAGACCGAATTAAGGATGTTGCTTGAGCAAGCCGAAGATATTCAAGAGGCACATGAGATGGCCCTTATCGATTTACAAGAAGCTGATCGAATTCGTGCCAGATTGTCGGAAGAACCTCTTGCACAGGCCTTGCTTGGCGATGATCGTAGCCTTTCTAGCCTAGAACCCGTCCTCGATCGTATGGCAAATGCTCGTAGTCGTGGTTACAGTATCGTCTTACTCGATCGTGCTGTTGAACGTGCTTTGGCTATTATTCAACACAGTGTGGATGAAGTCGCAAAAACTCCGAGACATCTTTTGTCACTTGAAGTCATGGACCTTCTTGAAAGACAGGCTCCAGAGACAGCGTCCACCGTACGCGGTCTAACGCGGTGGTCAGTGCAATCACGTCTTGAACATCAACTTGCAGAAACTGTCCAACATGTTGTCATTGACCTAGAAGGATTACTCGAAGAGTATGAGAGATCTGTGACAATGCTAGCACAAATGCAAGAAGTTCTCCGTGGCCTTGTTGATTTGGGCTTACCTGCTGAAGATGTGAAACCTCTTGAACGATTTAGTCACATGCCAGAGGCCCTACCATACATTTCCGTTGAGGCACGTCGCCTAATCCAACGTTCTCTGGATGAAATCTATCTCGATGCGGATCGTCGAACTGCTGGAGATGCTGTTGGCCTGGCTGAAACTGTTGAGGTGTTGGAGTCCTTGTTACGACGCCTAGATGTTGCAGGATTGACTGGTGAAGAACCAACTGGAGCACTGTGGACTTTCCAGAGAAGTGGAAGTTTGCCCTTTGAAGTGGATGGATTGGCACGACATGAGCGTCCTGAAATCAACAATGAAGCTGTGCGACACATGAACCCTGTCGATGATGTGGTTGTTGTTGCCACCTCGTCACCACTTGTTGCTGCCCCTAGCGCGCCTGCTGCAGCCCCGACTCCAGAAGCCAGTGCGGCCCCAGCATCCAATTCAACTTGGCAGCCGATTGAAGCCGCTGCAGAGACCGATGGTGTAGATATTTCAACACGAATATCTGCAGGGTTGACCCCTGCGAATGTGGCTGGTGATGCTGATGAAGCAGCACTAATGGCAAATATCGATGTTGCTTTGTCCGAAGTTGACTCCGCTGCTGATGTTCGAGAATCAACAGAAAATGGTGTACCTCCTCCCTCGGATCCTGTTCAGCGAGATGCGTTGGATGATCTTGAGCGCGAATTGTCAGATCTAGACATGTAAGGTGGGAAAATGGTCGAAGACGAGGTCATGTCGACTCTCCTTGATCGACAAGAAACCCATGGACGCCGATATCCAATTTTGATTGAAAAAATTGGTTTCTTGATTTCAATTGCCATTGCAATTTATGTTGGCCAGTGGATATGGGTTGAATCCAATTGGTCTAATATTGCATTGTGGGGTGTAACCATCTGTGGATTACCTTTCGGCACACTCCTTCTAGGCGAAGGTATTGCCCGTATAATCCAAAGAATCCACATCAGTAGTGACTGATCAGGGATTTGTATTGCCCCTATTCGCTAAAGCTGCCTCAACAAATCCTGATAGGCGCTGCCATGGGACAATGTATCGTAATCCTGCAACAAATGTGAGGAATAACATCGCCGAAATCACCTTGCCATATGTGAGACGAAGTTCAAGAGATTCTCGGACTTGACCACTCCATTGTCCCGAACCAGCCCATCCTACAATATCGATAATTAAATCATCAAACTTGAGCGCGAGCATTGTCACAAATCCAACGGCTAGAATGACAACAACTGTGTGCTGCATGTGGGTATTGAGGATACTTTGGAATTGACGCACATATTCGGGGTCTTTCTTACAGGATTCAGGCAATCTGAATGCGTATTCTAGGAATCTAATCGTCGCCTGTGCAGTTTCTGAATAAACCATCAAGAGGATGGCAACAAGAAGCAATTCCCATACATCACCAGAAATCAATCCACCCAACGTATCGGCTTCACCAATTTGAGTTGGAAGTGGATTGAGGCCAGGCGCGTGTGGATCTGACGCACTCGATAATTGGCTGACTACGCCTTCGTAGGATAGTAAAGCATACAATCCAAGGAATATGAGCATATACGCCATTGACCAATTGACCATGCGCTTTGAAAGACCCCAGATGCCCATCAAACCAAAGAGAATTGGTGCCAAGAAAAACAACATGACGAGTACTTGAATATACACCGATAAGGGCCAGACTAAATGATTTGCATGATTCAAAGAATCATCAGAATGGCCGAATGGCAAATACAAATCGAAATTGATAATCATGCCAAATGTCCATGTTAGAAGGAACATTCCTGCGAGGAATAGAATCATGGCACCCAATAGACCAAGAGTGATTTTTCTCCTACGTGCAGGTGGTTGGAAATTTAGAGCCACCCAAGCACCGGCAATGGCCATTGTCAAGAGAATGGGGACAAAGTACCTCCCATCTCCTTCGTTTCCTTGACCTGTAAGCCAATCTGGTAAGGGCAATTCATCAAAGCCTCCCCCGTCTGAGAAACCGGCTTCTATTTGGTCAAGGGTTAGTGTGTGATCAAGTGCAGGGCACCATGTTCCACTGGCTACATAATCTGGATGACAGTGTCCAAAGACTTGAGTCATGGTCAAGAACAACCAGATCAGAGAAAGACTCGCAACAAGTTGAAGACAAACAACTCGCCATTCCTTTCGAAGAGTTCGCAAATGAAGGCTGGTCAGCCCTTCTTCTTGCTGTGCAACATCATCCGCCATTCATTCACCTCCTTACATTTTCACCTGTAGTAATGCCTGACTCAATTCTACATCAGGCATCCAATCGATTACGCGTGCTCCATAACCTGCAACAGCAGATTAAAGACTTCCGGATGCGCCTTTTCGATTTCATCAAGTAGCACCACACAATGAGGGTTCTTGCTCACAGCTTCTGTCAGCAATCCGCCCTGATCAAAGCCGAC
>JAQXFF010000138.1 GCA_029250425.1 Candidatus Thalassarchaeaceae archaeon
CTTGATCCAATTCAATGAAATCTGCAGGATACCCAGTATGCTTGACGACCACTTCGACAACTTTCTCTGCCACATCATTCGAAGGTGAGATGATTGGTACTTCAGTTGGAGTTTCAATGACAATAGGTTGTGGTTGTGGCAAGGTTTCTGGGGTCTTTTCAGTTCGTTGAACTGTTGCCCAAGGTGTACCCTGAACCCCTCCTATAATCATCTCATCAGGATTGATATAGGCTACAAGTTTACGATCTAAAATACGCAAATCAACATCGAAACCTACCGTCTTCGAGACCCAATTTGCGACTTCATTACGATTCACTCTCTCGATATCTGTTGCAATTCTCCGAATCATGGTAAATGCCATTTGTGACCCGAATCCAGCCGCGTGACGTACAACATATTCCACATCAACAGAACCACCTGTTGAAAGACGGAGGTTGCCTAATTCAGGATCTGGTTCTTTGAAATTTGCAATGGGTGGGAATTCTCCTAAACACAAACCTCGAATGGATACCGCATCTTCAATTCCAGTACCCATTGGGTGCCCAGTGAATCCTTTCGTGTTGGTGATGATTATCTTGGACGCACTATCTCCGAATGTTTTCCGTAAGGCTTGGATTTCTGCTGCTGCGGACCCACCACGGGGAGGGGTCGCGGGTTCGTGTGACATGAAAGAGGTGCGTGGAGCAATTGAATGGCGATTCAAATTCCAATTCCTTTCCATCTTTGAAATGAATGTCTCCAATGAATTGGATACATGCTCAACATCAAGCCGAGTTGGATGGAATGCAGAATTGGCAAGATGTGTTCCAAGAAGTTCAACATATGGAGTTACACCACGTTCCTTGCTGAGGCTGTTACGCTCAATCACAAAGGCAGCTGCACCCATTCCAAGTAGCATTCCACTTCTACGTGCATCGAAAGGCAAACTGACTTCTTCCACTACGTCGCCCATTGCATGGGCGCCGGCAGCAGCAAATCCAGAGCCAATCCATGTCATCAACTCATCACTGGTTGCATCATCGGCACTGACGACAATGACGCGGTCACAACGACCTGTTGAAAGCCAATCTTCGGCAATGGCAATGGCTGAGGGGGTAGAAGCGCAAGCATTGTTGACAGAAACATTCGGTCCTTTTGCCCCAATATACTGAGCGAATTGTGAATGGCCCATGGTCAGTATTTGCAAAAGGAAGCGACGATCGAAATGGCCATCCTTGTCCACCCCATTGTTTTGAGCATGTCGCATAGCTTGGTCTATGCCAGGGAAACACGAAGCGAAAATGACTCCCGTTCGGTTTTGTTCGGACTCTGGGAGGTGCCATTTGTGAATCAAACGTTTTCCGGCTTTGTTAATCTGTTCAACTGCTAGCAATGGCAACCCTGCATCCTTGAGTGCTTCAAGACCAGCAGCAAGTGCAAGCGATGTTGTGATATCCATCGCTTCTACAATCTTTGGATCTATACCGTATTGTTCAGCCAAATCGAAATGACCCTTTCGCCCCGCAAGTTGTGGGATCAAACTGAAATCACTGCAAGGAACGAATTCTGCTGAACCATCTGCGTGCTTGATGATCCGTACTAAATTTCGATCTAGAAGACGTTGTTTGACATCATCTGAGAGCTCAGAAATGAAATTATCGCCACGGATGATGCGGTCAAATGTATCAGGCGCGAATACCTCATCCATTCCAGGCAATCCTAAACTAATGCCACTGAATACATAGGGGTTTGATCGTCGCAAAGAATCAGAGGTTGACACCGAGTCACTTGAGCGAAGGTGTGCGCCTTGACTTTGAGATGAAGTATGAACGGGGACCTCATCCAACCATTCGACAAGGTCTGGTAGTTTCTTCGCATTTGTATCCCCCTTGACTCGATAACTTGCTTGAATTTGTTCACGGATTTGGGAAATTTTTGTTTCACTCAGCCCGATGGTTTCTAAGTCCGTAGAACCGTGAATCATTCGCAATGGGAACCCACTTACTTCTGAAACGATTTGAGCGATTGCGACCTCTTTGGCCTTTCTTTCTACTTCTTCCTGCTCATCTTCGCTCAAGGTGGAGGCGATCTCTTGGATGGCAACTGGTTCGCTTGTTCTTGTTGTTTTGACAATCGGGTTTACCGTTGGAGTTGAAATTCGCACTCCTGCTTTGAAAGCATCAGTGAGTACATTGCTATCTGCATCCGGTATGTTCGGGATTCGTCCTGAAAGAGCGTGGGTTGCAAGAGCGACATGGAATGATGCAATGTCACCTACCTTTGGATGATTTGTGTTCGTCACAATTTTTGGCCGTTGTTCGAATATTTGTTCTGCAAATAATGCAAGAGCCTTCTTGGGGCCTACTTCAACAAAAAGACGTGCCCCCTCAGCATACATGGTTTCCATTTGCTCTGTCCATTCGACTGCAGAGGCCATTTGTGGTGCAAGTTTCGCTAGAATTGCTTCCTTAGGGCTGCTTCCTGCAGGAGCAACATTCGGATACCATCCCCCATCAAAATTTGAAGTAACTGGGATCTGAGGTAAACGTATTTCCAATCCTTCGAGGAACTTTCGTAACGGTTCATTTGCAGGGGCAACAATTCGTGAATGGAATGCATGGCTTGTCTGTAGTTGGACGCACGGAGCACCGGCTTCATTGAAGACGCGCATTACTCGCTTCATCGGTTCAGTTTCACCTGCGATGACGGTCATTTTTGGACTGTTTTTATTGGCTGCAATGACATATCCTTCTTCAGCATCTAAAACAGATTCAATCTGTTCGTATGGGGCTGATACTGAGGCCATAATACCACAATCTGGTACTTCGACACCACCCATTTCAGTCCCCCGAGCCGCCACAGCGCGTAACGCACTGTCAAAATCGAGAATTTCTGCAACCATCATTGCCGCATATTCGCCTAAAGAGTGGCCTGCGACCATGTCAGGTTCAAGGCCATGAGCTTTCATTAAACGGTATAGTCCCAAATCAGCGGTCAACATTGCAGGCTGTGTATACTCTGTTTGTTTGAGTTTGAATTCCGCTTCTTTTTTCTCCGCCTCAGTTAGGTTTTCCCGCAGTACAAATGATGACAAAGATTCTCCTTCAAGTACGTCAATCATCGTTTGATCCGCTTCATTCCA
>JAQXFF010000140.1 GCA_029250425.1 Candidatus Thalassarchaeaceae archaeon
CCTTGCAGAGAGTCATACCTGTGTAGATACAATGCAATTGAATGGCAAGGCAAAGATGATTCTAAAAATTGTAGACTCGCTGAGAAGTACACAAGATATTGACAGGGTAGAATTCATTGCAGCACCCATGCGGTCAACCGGCTGTTGTTGACATTTTCAATAATAAATTTCTAATTCGTTCAGCGGTGGGTTTGAGGACAGGGTCCGTTCAGAACCCCCCATGGGTGAAGCATACGCAGCACTAATGTCGCGCATGAAAGAGATTGAAACCGTTGGCCAAATCCAGGGGTTACTTGGTTGGGATCAAGAAGTGATGATGCCACCAAAAGCAGCCCCACTACGAGCGGAACAGTTGGCTTGGTTATCGCGAACCAGTCACTCAATGATGGTAGAATCCAGCATGGGTGAAGTGTTGGCAGCGGCGGAAGCGGAAGGAACGAATGATGAAGTTGCAGCGGGCAATCTACGTTTAATTCGCGATGCATATGATAAAGCCACCAAAAAGCCTGCAGATTTTGTAGAGCGTTTTGCACGACATAAATCCAAATCTATACGATCATGGGCTGAGGCACGAGAGAAAAATGATTTCTCAATTTTCCGAGATGACCTTGCAGAGATGATTGAATTGAACCGTGAACTAGCCGGGTATCTTGGTTACGAAGAAAATCCATATGATGCACTATTAGACATTTACGAATCAGGCCTTTGTGTGGCTCAAGTAGACCCTTTATTCGCAGGTCTCCGTGAAGCGTTGGTTCCATTGATTGCTGCCGTTGGGGATTGTGATGATCCTGACATGTCATGGGTCACATCAAACAATTGGCCAGAAGCTGCGCAGGCTCAACTCTCCCATGGTATTTCAGCAGCGATAGGGTTTGATTTTGACGCTGGTCGCCGTGACAAATCCACTCACCCTTTCTGTGGTGGAGCAAATCCAGATGATGTGCGCTGGACCACTCGATACGACGAGGCGGAACCCTTCGGATCTCTTTATGGATCACTGCATGAAACTGGACACGGACTGTATGAGCAAGGCCGCCCTCGACACTTGGATTTCCAACCAGCAGGTCATGCTGATGGTTTAGGGGTTCACGAATCTCAAAGTCGACTTTGGGAAAACCAAGTCGGGCGTTCCCTTGCATTTAGCGAATGGGCTATTCCACATTGGGCGACACACTTCAGTGAGAATATGGCCGAGGTCACAGGGGAAATGCTGTGGCGCAGCGTAAATTTGGTTGAACCTAGCCTGATCCGGGTAGAAGCTGATGAAGCGACATACAATCTTCACATAATGATTCGATATGAAATTGAAAAGCAATTGATTAACGGGGATTTGGACATTGATAATTTACCAGATGCTTGGGATGATATGTATGAGAAATTCCTTGGGATTCGTTCACCAGATCGGACCCATGGTGTCCTCCAAGACATTCATTGGTCCATGGGCGCATTTGGCTACTTCCCGACGTACACGTTGGGGAATTTGTACAGTGCTCAACTTCTCGCAGCAGCCCGTGAAGATCTCGAAGCGGATGAAACATTGGAAGAAATGTGGAGCCGAGGGGAATTCGAACCGCTCTTACAGTGGATGCGTGACCATATTCACAATCGAGGCAGTATCCTTTCACCAGCAGAGTTGATTGAAGAGGCGACAGGTCAACCCCCAACACCACAACCATTTATCGACTATTTACGGGCCAAGATTGAGTGCTTGTATGGAGTTCAAGCCTGAGCAGAAGTCCCAAAAGGAACCTAGTCTCCTTCAGTTACATGGAGGGGGCGCCACTTCGTGATTTACGTGAATTGGCGTGGTTTGAAAGGCACCTTGATGCGGGCGTTAGCGCCTTGCATTTAGATGCTGAATGTTTAATCGCAGGTGATTGGGATGGTGGTATACACTGTTGGAACTTGGAAGGCGAACATCTGTGGCATACCCAAACTAGCAATAGAGTGTCCAATTTCGCATTAGGTGGCGAATTTATTTTTGCAGTTTGCGGCCGTGATATTGTTTGTTTACAATATTCATCTGGGGAAGTTCGCTGGGTTGTAGAATTGGAAGGGAGTAGCGACTTGGTTGCTTGTACCCCAGATGGCTCTTCGATTCTAGCCACATCATCCATTTTTGATTTGGAGATGAATGATTTCTTGGAATCGACATTTTGGCGATTTAACGTAGAAGGTAAACTGCTTCGCCAGGATTCAATTGATGAACGCCCTTGGTCAATCGAGATGCGAGCTGATGGAGTTGCCTTTCTTTCCTTAGGTAGACCAAGGTGCGGTATGATTCGTGCTGAAGAAGATGGTTTACACCACACTCCCTTGCCAACAGATTCTCCCGCAACCTGTGGTTTTTCGAGACAATCCAGCATGGTCATTGGCCATGCTGATGGCACCCTAACCTCCGTTGATGAGGGGATGGTGATGGATGATGATGCATTTACAAACCAACCAGGTTCAATTGAAACAATCGCGACAACAAAACAGGGATACCTTGTTGCTACAGCCATAGAATCTAGTGCAGTAGGGGCCGGTTTTGGAGGAGCAGAGGGACTTGCTCGAGCTTACGATAAGTCTGGTAAAATGCTGTGGGAAATCCAAACCTCGCTTGGCCGCAATATCGAACACACAGTTTTCGGCCCTGTAATCAATGACAATATCAGCGCGTGGATTACCTCATGGGATGATCAAAAATCCATCACTGAAATCCGTTCGAACCCAGACGGGGTTGCGTTGTTGCAAATTGAGATGGACTCTAGAGTAAATGCAATTATTGGGAATTCGGAATATATCGCCATGGGATTTAGCGATGGATCTGTGTACCTATTACAAGGAGATTTACTCATGCGTAGATTGGCATCGGATGAAATATCTGAGATGGACGAACACCAGGTCTCGATGGCAGAGAAATCACGTCGTC
>JAQXFF010000153.1 GCA_029250425.1 Candidatus Thalassarchaeaceae archaeon
GGAATGTCCGTTGCCCTACCTGTAACCATCAATCCTACCGTGCTCTTGCCGACAATTATGGTGCTGGATGGGCTGAACTGGACCAAGGTGCGAGTGCACTCAACAACTCAGGTAAGCGCTGGGGTGCTGCCGCTGAAGCAATGTTTGCTAAAGGTCCTTCAGGACGTGCAACCTTCATTGCAGCAGATGTTCGAGAAGATGGTCGTGAGCGCACTTATTTCCGATTCGAAGGTGAATCTGGTGGCCAAGGCCGTCGGCCACGAAACGCTCCTGGTTGCCGTTTGTTCATTGGTGGGCTTCCACGCGAAGTCGGAACTGAAGAACTCCGTGCCTTGTTTGCTGAACATGGCGATATGACGGATTGTATTGTTCTTACAGATGACAATGGAGTTAATCGCGGCTTTGGTTTCGTAACTTATTCCGATAAATCACACGCAGATGCTGCAATCGCCAAACTCAATGGTCACAAAATCAATGGCCGGAAGATAGGTGTTCGAGATGCTGATAGTGACGATAAGAAAGGAAAGAGAGAAAAGAGAAAGGACCCTGAAGGGCTCAAACTCTACATTGGAAACCTTCCTTTCAAGGCAACAGAGGACAATATCAAAGCTATGTTTGATGGAATCGCAACCGTGAATGGTTTGGTAATTGCCACCAGTGGAGATGGAAAACCAAAGGGATTCGCATTTGCTTTCATCAAAGAAATGGATAAAGGCGATGAAATCGTCTCGAAACTCAATGGTTCTGAACTACTTGGACGTCGTATTAAGGTCGATATCTCTCAAGGTGGTAAGAAAGGCGGAAACAATCGTGGAAAGCGTGGCGGAGACGGCAATGCTGACGGTAAATCATCCCGTGAACTTCAAGCCCTTCGTGAAGAAGAAGAGGACGCAAAGAAGCGCCCTCGACGTCGCCGAGATAAGAAGGATTGAAGGCAACCGACCTGAGGTTAGCCATCATGGTCGAACAGATATCACCCAAATGGTTGGTTCTAGACGGCTATGAAGATGAGCCTGCAGCCTTTGGAGTCCCTCCATATGTTGGTTTTCATATTCGCTATCTTTGTGGTGTTTTAGAACTGGCCAAGATTGATTATGAATATCTCACCATTGACCAGTGGCGGGATTTGGTAAAAACAAACGGTGAAGATTGGGCTCGAAAACGACTCTCGACAATTGAGGGTTTTGCATGTATTGCAGGGGCTGTTGTCCCTGGAAGATACCTGCGTGGAACTCCTCTCTCTCTCAAAGAAACTCGCAATATCATACGTGACTTGCCTTCTCACGTTCCTGCGTTATTTGGAGGATGGGCGATTCGTGGATGGCGACAACAAGGTTGGACACCTTTACGCAAGAACCTCTTTTTGGCGGTTCAAGATACCGATGCGACCTTGTACAACTATTTTGAAACTGGACAATGGAAACATACTCGCCGAAATGCCGAACAATGGACGCAATGGGCACAGGCTGGTGCTTTGAGCAAAGCAGTCACTAGTCATCCCGACCTCGGGACAGAAGAAAAAAGAGGGCCCCTTACCTATGAAGTCGAAGTGTACCAAGGCTGTGTACGCTACAAACGCGGTTGTAAGTTTTGCATTGAACCCAAAAAGGGGATTCCAATCTGGCGGACTCCTAAAGACATCATTGAAGAAGTTCGGCGAGCCCACGATGCGGGTGTTCAGCACGTGCGGCTTGGAGGCATGACTGACACTTACACCTACATGGCAGAGGGAGTCAAAGAACTCGAATATCCAGTCCCAAATCCTGAACCAATTGCTCAACTTCTGCATGGCTTAAGGGAAGATGAACGCCTTGGTATCCTCCATACCGATAACGGCAATCCATCGATTATTGCCGAGAACCTCGAGGAATCTGAAGCAATTACCAAAACTCTCGTTGAAACATTGTCCGATGGCGCTGTACTTTCGTTTGGTCTTGAATCTGCGGATCCAAGTGTCCACGATGCCAATTGGCTCAATTGCGACCCTGCTCAATTAAAATCAGCCATACGCCTCATCAATTCCTACGGCAGAGAAAGAGGAGAACGAGGATTACCCAAACTTCTGCCGGGCCTTAATTTCATTGCTGGGTTAAACGGTGAATCCAAAAACAGTTACCAAATGAATTTGGATTTACTCCATGAAATTCGTCGGGAAGGGCTCTTATTACGCCGAATTAATATTCGTCAAGAAGAAGGAGAAGGGTTTCAAGAGATTCCTCAAGACCAATTCAACATGTTCAAAACCAATGTGCGCGAGACCATTGATGGCCCGCTCTTGGAAGAATTATTCCCTATGGGTGAGGTTTTATCCGATGTGCATTGGGAGACGCAT